>NZ_JADNDC010000010.1:0-117571 GCF_015551645.1 Ruminococcus sp. D54t1_190329_F1 | reverse complement strand
CTCCAGAACTGTTTTTTGAATGGAGTATAGCAAAAAAGCAAGTAACTGTAAACTATTATTACTAGATGGATACTATAGTAGAGCTATTGGAGAATTTGCCAGAGAACTTTAAGGACAAGGAATATGTTTTGGTTTATGCAAAGTATTGTAAAAGTGTAGCCGATGGAGAAACAATACATACGCAGTATCGGATAACGTGGGAGTTGCCTCATGAAGGTGATATGTATACGGGAGATTTTGCAGAAGAAATGAAAATTGCCAGGGAAACAGCAGCTAAGGAGAATGAAGCAGAAGAACGGCGGTTAAAGAAGGAGAAAGAAAAGAAAGAGCGAGAAAAAATCAAGCAAGATCAGCCGTATAGAGGAATGGATGAGAAATACATTACAAGTACTATCTGGGGTTTTTATGATAAAAAAGAGTCAGAAAATTACAGAGATAGTAATGGACAGGTGAAAGTGCAGAATACGTATAAGTGGAAGGGAAGCGATGGCGCGTACAGAAATGGAGCAGTCTGCCGGGATGGAAAAGTTACGGACCTTATACGATATGTACAGAAATCTTCTTCTAGTTATAGTAGTTCTTCCAATAAATATTCGTCACGCAGTAAATCCTCTTCCAACAATAAATTGTCACAGAAAAAAGATGAATATGATGTATATGATTATGATGATCCAGAGGATTTCTATTATGATCATGAAGATGATTTTGACGAATATGGAGATGCGGAGGATTACTGGGATGAGGCTCAATAAAGCTACTTCGATATAATGATAGAAATAATTGAAATCAATCAAAAAAACAATCGTAAAAAAATACGATTGTTTTTTTGCGCGTTTTTGCATATAATAATAGAAATATAATTGAAAAGGAGCTGAATCGTATGAAGGAAACACGAACAATGGAGTTTAAAGAAACTGTCACAAATACTTTTTTGAAAACTGTTAGTGCCTTTTCAAATTACAATGGCGGCATGATTCTTTTTGGCGTTGATGATAATGGTGTTGCCAAAGGGTTACCAGATGAAAAGCAATCATGTCTGGATATTGAAAATAAAATTAACGATAGTATTTACCCTCAACCAGACTATACACTTGAGGTGCAGCAGGATCATATAATTAAACTGGTTGTCAAAAGTGGCGTTCATAAGCCTTATTTGTATAAATCCAAGGCGTATAAAAGAAACGATACTGCTACGATAGAAGTAGACACGCTGGAACTGTCAAGACTGATCCTGGAGGGGAAAAATATAAGATTTGAAGAGCTTCCGTGCAAAGATCAGGAATTATCGTTTGAAATCTTATATCATAAATTAAAAGAATGCATTCAGCTTGAGACTTTTGATCAGGATACTTTAAAAACATTGAATTTATATAATAATACGAATGGATATAATAATGCAGCAGGTCTTCTGGCTGACGAAAACCATTTTCCAGGGATTGACATTATGAAGTTTGGCGAAAATATCAGCATTATTCAGAGGAGAGCAACCTTTGAAAATATATCAATTCTTGAAGTATACGATAAGACAATTGATATATTCAGAGATTACTATCAATATGAAGTAATTGAGGGGGCTGACAGGAAAAAGGTAGAAAAAATACCAGAGGCTGCGTTCAGAGAGGCGGTTGCAAATGCGTTGATCCACAGAGCCTGGGACATAGAGGCCAGAATCAGAATTTTAATGTTTGATGACAGGATAGAAATTGTTTCTCCAGGCGGGTTGCCATCTGGAATAACAGAAGAGGAATATTTAGCTGGGAAATTATCTGTTTTAAGAAATAGAAATCTTGCAAATGTATTTTATCGGCTGGGGTTTGTTGAGATATTTGGAACTGGAGTTATGAGAATCAAACAACTATATGAAGATGGATTCAGTAAACCAGATTTTGAAGTATCAGAAAATTCTATTAAGATTGTACTCCCGAATTTTGAAAAAGATGTGGACTTAACGGAAGATGAAAGAATTGTATATAAAATTTTGAGCAAGAATTTGATGAAATCAATTAGTGAAATTGCACCATATGTTCCTTTTGG
This sequence comes from Ruminococcus sp. D54t1_190329_F1, assembly GCF_015551645.1. Lineage (NCBI taxonomy): Bacteria > Bacillati > Bacillota > Clostridia > Eubacteriales > Oscillospiraceae > Ruminococcus > Ruminococcus sp. D54t1_190329_F1. The sequence continues at coordinate 115,537 of NZ_JADNDC010000010.1, read as the reverse complement.
AAAATCCAAGACAACGCAGTTGCTGAAGAGTATGGGACAAAAAGGCATTATAACAGTTGAGGGCAGAGGAAGAGGTACAAAATATATCATAAGATAAAGTGGTGGTCTTTTATGTTGCTATAAGGAGTCGCTGTCGGTTACTCCATTCACGGTAAGTAATTTGCAATGTATGGAAATAAAACTTCGCCAGATTTTTCAACAAAAAGAGAAGAGTACACTGATAGATAAGCTGAAATTGAGGAGAACCATTATGGAAAACAAAATTATCGTAAGAAAATACGAGGAAAAAGATCTTCCAGCTATGATCCGCATCTGGAATAAGGTTGTGGAAGATGGCGTGGCATTTCCACAGGAAGAATGTTTGGATGAGAAAACCGGCGCGGAGTTTTTCGCAGCGCAGACTTATACGGCGGTAGCCGAGAACAGGGAGAACGGACAGGTCTTGGGATTATATATTCTTCATCCGAACAATGTAGGCCGCTGCGGACACATCTGCAACGCCAGCTACGCCGTATCCCACGGTAACCGCGGACTTCATATTGGAGAAAAGCTGGTAAAAGATTGCGTAGCCCAGGAAAAAGTGCATGGTTTCCGTGTACTGCAGTTTAACGCAGTTGTGGCGGGCAATGTTCATGCAAGACATCTTTATGAGAGAGTTGGATTTCGCCAGCTGGGTGTGATTCCGGGAGGATTCAGATTGAAAAATGGGGAGTATGAGGATATCTGTCCGTATTATATTGAACTCATTAACACCGTTGATAAGTAGCGAACAAGATCGGAAAGATACTATAAAAATAGCTATATTACTTGCAAAACAGGATACCAGAGTAACCGCAGAAAAGACCGTAGCAATATTATATACAATGGCGGATAAGTTTTTGCAGGGAAGTGATTTGGAAGAGATAAAGGAGGTTGTAGCGATGACAAGATTAGGTCAGATGATTTATGATGATGGATTGAAGGTTGGTGAAGAGAAAGGTAGAGAAGAAGGTAGAGCCAGAATGATTGCTTTAACGAAAACATTGTTGGCTTCTGGTCGAATGGCTGACTTACAACTTGCGTTGGATGATCCAGGATATTGTGAAAAGTTGATGGAAGAATACGGAATAAAATAAAGTGAATTAAAGTAAGCGAAAAGTCGGAGAATTCTGGCTCTTTGTCTCAAAAGAAATGAATTAAAAAGGAGCAGAATATGAGAAAACCACAAAATTTTCAATGGAAAGAAATGACCATGGGAACCTGTTATTATCCGGAGCATTGGAGTAGAGAACTGTGGCAGGATGATTTACAGAGAATGAAGGCGGCAGGGATTACCGTGATCCGTGTAGCAGAGTTTGCCTGGAACAAAGTGGAGCCGGAAGAGGGCGTTTTTACCTTTGATTTCTGGGATGAATTTATGGAGTTATGTAAACAGGAAGAAATGCAGGTGATTTTTGGAACACCTACAGCTACACCGCCGGCATGGCTTACGGAAAAATACCCGGAAGTTTTAAATTGCCGTCAAGATGGAGTTCCATATCGTCATGGAGCCAGAAGACATTACAATTACAATTCACCAAAATATAGAGAATTATCTGCAAGGATCGTAGAAAAGCTGGCGCAGCATTACGGCAAACATCCGGCAATTGTGGGATGGCAGATTGACAATGAACTGAATTGTGAGGTGGATGAATTTTATTCAGAGGCAGATTCTGTTGCCTTTCGTAATTTTGTGAAAGAAAAGTATAAAACTCTGGATAACCTCAACGAGGCATGGGGAACTGTTTTCTGGAATCAGACCTATACGGACTGGGAGCAGATTTATGTTCCGCGACCGGTGTTAAATAATGGTTACAATCCACATCTCAGGCTGGATTATTACCGCTTCATTTCAGAAAGTACAATTTCTTTCTGTAAAATGCAGGCAGAAATAATCTCGAAGTATAAGAAAGCCGGAGACTATATCACCACAAATGGTATGTTCTGGAATCTGGATAATCACAAGATGGCAGAGGAATGCCTGGATGTTTATACATATGATTCCTATCCAAGCTTTGCATTTGGGTTGAACAGAGATCCGAAGACCGCGAAAGACCTGAATGACCGTCATTGGAGTAAAAATCTAACGGAAGTACGTTCCATATGTCCTCATTTTGGTATTATGGAACAGCAGTCTGGGGCAGGTGGATGGACTACAAGAATGGAAGGTCCGGCACCAAGACCTGGTCAGCTTACACTTTGGGCAATGCAGAGTGTAGCCCATGGCGCAGATTATATTTCTTTTTTCAGGTGGAGAACCTGTACTTTTAGTACAGAAATGTACTGGCATGGAATTTTGGATTATGACAATCGGGATAACCGTAAGCTGGCAGAGGTAAAAGACTTTTATAATAAATTAAAGTGTTTGGATGAAGTTTGCGGAGCGGATTATACAGCTGCATTTGGAGTATTAAAAGACTACGACAATATGTGGGATACGAATGTGGATGTATGGCATAGAAGGGTGGAAGCGCAGAGCTCAGAAGAAATCTTCATTGCTTCTGAAATTTATCACACCCCATATAATATGTTATATCTGAACGAGGATACAGATATAAAGGAATTGCAGAAATATCCGGTACTCATCTATGCACATCCTGTTATTATGACGGGAAAAAAAGCTACTTTACTTAAAGAATATGTAGCAAATGGCGGAATCCTGATCATAGGCTGTCGTTCCGGATATAAGCAGGAAAATGGCAAATGTGTTATGCTTCCGCAGCCCGGACTTTTGCAGAAAATTACTGGTTCAGATGTGAGAGATTTTACATTCACAAGTCCAGCAGAGCCGTCTGTCACCGCCAACTGGGACGGTCAGACGATTGACATGCCAATATTTAACGACATTATGGAGCCTGTAGAGGAGGGAGAAACTCTGGCTTTCTACGACAATAGCTATTACGCAGGAAAACCAGCCGTAATCAGAAAGAATACAGGAAAGGGATATGCAATTCATTTTGGCAGTACTTTTTCCAGAGAAAGCATGAAGGTGCTGTTAGAATACACAGGAATTCTGGAACCATTCCAGGCTATGCTTGAAGCTCCACAGGAGGTGGAAGTCATTCAGCGTGTGAAAGGAAATAAGAAATACTTCTTTGTCCTGAACTATATGGGTTCAGAACAAAAAATTGTGCTGAAAAAGCAGATGCGGTCCTTATATGATAATGTAATTGCAAATGGTGAAATCTGCATGAAACCATATGAGACAATAGTTTATGAAGTTTTGGAATGAAACAGGAAAATGTTTTTGAAAATTTGAAATTAAATAAATCAGAAATAGTTAAACGAAGAGTCGGAGAAATCCGGCTCTTTGTTGTTTATAAGGTAGTGAGCCAAATTCATAGAACGCGTTTGACTTCAGTTTTTTTAAACGCGCCATGGTTAGGTTATGGATAAAATAGGTTAATTCAACAGAAAAACAAGTCATATCCAACAATTGTCTTGCATACCTATTATTTAATCCAGTATAATGATTATATCAAAAATATTGCGGAGGGGGTATGCAGATGAAGACACAATCGAAGAAACATAAGATAATCCGTACGGTTTTACTGGTGATTCTTTTGCTTCTGATAGTGGCTGCAGGTGGTTTTATTTCAGTGTATGAGGGTCGTTTTCAAACCATAAGCAGTATTCAGAAAGTGACAGATTACGACGAGTACAATCTGTATCGCATGGATGTGAAATATGATTATGATCTGGATCAGCTGATCGAATACGGCATAACAGATAACCAGAGCTTTGTTGATGCCATTGTGAAAGAGGCACTTCCTATCTTGCCAGTACATATTAAAGCACCGGACTTTGGCTGCAGTGCTTTTACCCTGCAGGAAGCAGACGGAAATGTGCTGATGGGAAGAAACTATGATTTCAAACGGGATACTTCCGCAATGCTGGTTTACTGTGAACCGAAAGATGGATACAAATCCGTGGCTTTCGCAGCCTTGGATAATATCTCGGCAAATACTCCGGATGCGAGTATGAAGAAAAAGCTTGCCACATTAACAGCACCATTTATCTGCCTGGACGGCATGAATGAAAAAGGGGTATCTATTGCAGTCCTTACTTTGGACAGCGAACCGGTTCACCAGAATACAGGCAGGCCGGTGATCGGAACCACGCTTGTGATCCGTTTGATCCTGGACCGCGCGGCAACTACAGAAGAAGCCGTTGAGCTTCTGAACCAGTATGACATGTTTGCTACAAGCGGCAGAGATTATCATTTTTATATCACAGATGCTTCCGGTGATGGCAGAGTAGTGGAGTATGACTGTGAAAGCGAAACCAGAGAAATGGTTGCCACACCAATTCGTTCCATCACGAATTTCTTTGGACTCTATAGGGATAAAGTCCTTCCGAATCAGAAGAATGGCATTTACGGTCACGGAAAAGAGCGGTATGACAAAATGGAAGCTATTTTTGACTATGAGGAAGTTTACACCAGTGATGTTGCATGGGAGGCTTTGAAGGCCGCATCACAGGAGCCGTCAAAGGAGGAAGTTACCAGTAATACCCAGTGGTCTATTGTTTATGATGATACCAATCTCACCGCAGAGATTGCCCTTCGGAGAAACTGGGATGATGTGATCGGATATAATCTGAAGGATAACACGATTACATTAAAATAATAACATAGAGCCGTTTTCAAACATGATCCGGTAGTCTTAAAGTAAGAGAAAGACATGCTCTAGCAGTTCAGCAGTTCAACATAAGGTTTTTAATGCCTCGCCAAAGGAAAATTCATCATTTCCCCTGGCGGGGCATTTTGATTATTTGAAATATTAATCTCGTTACGGCGTTGACTGGAATGTTAGTTAAATTTGTCTATAAATTCAAAGCAATATATCAACTTAGTCTGAAAAATAACGCTTTAACACGTTAATTTTAATTGACTCCACAGTATACGAAGTGTATTATGAATTTATAATTGCTGTTTGCGGAGTGGATAAATGTATGAGGTATACATAAGAAAAAAGTGTAAAACTCTTCAGGCAAAGCAAATAGTTTTTATAATCCATCTATCTAAAGGGGGAGTCATTTATGACGGGAAAGAGAAAAAGAAAACTGGCAATGCCAGACACCCTGATCATCGTAGCATCCGTTGTACTTCTGGTGGCGATTCTTTCATGGATCATTCCATCCGGAACCTACGATTATCAGGAAATGAACATTAATGGAAGAATTCGAAATGTAGCCATTGATGGAACTTATCACACAATTGATAAATCCGAAGTTACCACAACCGGATTCCTTGGATTTTTCAGTGTACTGTATCGAGGCTGCGTGGAGGCTGCTGATGTAATTTTCATGATCCTCTGCTGCTGCGGAACCTTCGGTGTTGTGGTGAAAACAGGTGCTTTTCATGCAGGAATCGGAACCATTTTAAAGAAACTGAAGGGAAAAGAAATTCTGCTTGTTCCAATCATTATGATGATCTTCGGACTGGGCGGTTCCGTGTTTGGTATGGCAAGTGAATTCTATGGATTTTATCCATTGATCGTAGGTCTGGGAGTTGCACTTGGATATGATGCAATGTTCGGATTTGCCATTATTGCAGTTGGAGAGTTTGTTGGATTTATGGGCGCGACACTGAATCCATATTCTGTAGGAATTGCCCAAACAATTTCAGGTGTAGAGCTTTATTCCGGAACCGGATACCGTGCGATCTGCTTCGTGATCTTCATGGCAATTTCCATTATCTATGTAATGGTTTACGGGCGGAAAATTAAGAAAAATCCAGGTGCATCCGTTGTATTTGGTGAAAAAAACATTCATGCCTTTGACAGAGATGAATTAAATGAATACAGCTTTACCTTAAAAGATGGTCTGGTTCTTCTGGATGTTCTTGTAGTGCTGATTGTTCTTATGCTGGGTCTGATCAAATGGGGATGGGATTTCCCGCAGCTTTGTGGCTTGTTCCTTCTTATGTCCATGATTGCTGCAGCAATCTGTAAGTGGTCTCCGAATAAATGGTGCAGTGAGTTTATTGACAGCGCAAAGACTGCAATGTGGGGATGTATCCTGACTGGTATTGCGAAAGCTATCACAGTTGTTATGCAGGATGCGCAAATTATGGATACTGTTATCTACGGCTTGTCAAATGTGCTGAAAAATGCGCCTCATGCAGTTTCTGCACAGGTAATGCTTGTAGTACAGACTCTGATCAACTTTTTCATACCATCTGCAACAGGTCAGGCTTCTGCAACCATGCCGATCATGGCACAGCTTGCAGATATTATTGGTGTGAGCAGACAGACAGCAGTTCTTGCATTCCAGTTTGGCGACGGACTTTCCAATATTTTCTGGCCGACGGCAGATATCGTTATCATCTGTGGCCTTGGTGGAATTTCCCTGCAGAAATGGTATAAGTGGTTTACGCCGCTGTTTCTGATCTTGTTTGTGACACAGGCGATTTTGCTGGGAATTGCAACTGGAATTGGGTTCTAGAGTGTGTTTGATATTTAGAAAAGGTAAGTCTAATGGAAAGAAAAGGAAACTTAATTAAACTTACGGACCTGTCTTCCGATTTTATCATCGATCTGAAATATGCCACGCCGGATAATTTCACCGGCGTGCAGGTGTACCAGTCAGCGGACTGCTGGCTGGATGAGCACACCGCACAGATTCTGATAAAAGCGAAAGAAATTTTCGAAAAAGATGGATACCAGGTGAAAATCTGGGACGCTTATCGTCCCATTCGTGCACAGAAGCGGTTCTGGGAGATTATGCCAAATGATGATTTCATTGCCCGTCCACCGGATATGACGAAAATTAAGAAATTTCGTCCTACCCATATGAACGGAATGTGTGTTGACGTCACACTGACTGACAAAGAAGGAAACGAAATCGAAATGCCATCTCCGTTTGACACTATGGACGAACGCGCTTCACTGAATTATTCCGGTCATTCCGAAACCGGAAGAAGAAACGGCGAGTATTTGAAACAAGTAATGGAGTCCGTAGGCTTCCAGGCATATGAATGTGAATGGTGGCATTTTTATGATGTATCTACGGATCCGGCAACGTTTTCGGATTATGAAATTTAATTTTCTAAACTACTAACGGGCAGCATAAGTGCAATTATGCTGCCTTTTTCATTACTTTCTAATACTTTTACTGAGCCACCGTGTTCCCGGGCAATAGAGTCAACCAGCGCCAGCCCCAGTCCGGCACCGCCCATAGCCCGGCTGCGGGACTTGTCTACACGGAAAAAAGGATCAAAGATTTTTTTCTGATTTTCAGGTGAAATGCCAATGCCGGTGTCTTTTACCAGGATCATAGCCTGACCGTTTTTCTCCTTCACCGAAACTGTGACAGAGCCATTGGGACGGTTGTATTTAATGGCATTTTCCACAAGATTGTAGACTGCACGATAAAGAAGTACATAACTGCCTGTGATATTGCGAATATTGTTATTAAGTGCAGATGCATCAGGCGTGTGGACATCAGTATGCAAATCCTGACTGGAGCTGTCATCAAAATGAATGGAAATTCCTGCTTTTTCTGCAACTGGGTCCAGGTCGCAGAAAACCTCATCTACAAGCTCTTCCAGTGAAACATGGTCTGTTCGTGGAACAGACTTCAGATTCGTCATGTCAAGAAGGGTTCCCACCAGCTGGGAAAGCCTTGCGGTCTGTTCCTTGATCATAGTGAAAAGCTGTTGGTATTCAACCATTTCCGGTTTCTGCTTTTTCTCAAAAACTTCCAGGTTGGTCTGCAAGACTGCTAGTGGTGTCCGTAGCTCATGAGCGGCATTTGCAGAAAACTGTTTCTGTGTACTAAAGGCATTGTCCAGCCTGGCCAGCATTTCATTGAAAGAGCTGGTCAGCTGTGCAATTTCATCCTTTGAATTGGGAACTGCCAGCTGGGTGGAAAGGTTCTGCGCCTGGATCTGACTGACTTCACTGGTTAGCTTCTGCAGTGGCGTAAGGGTCTTTTTCGTAAGAAAATAAGTACACACACTGGAAAGAAGAATAATGATCGTGGTTGCAATAACACTTCGTAGAAGAAAAGCTTCTTTGGTTTCCTGGATTTCCTGCTCGAACTGAGGAAAAAGAGCTTTGGGATCTACATTAAAGGTAATTGGTGAATCGCCATCCTGTGGGTCCACCTTGATCATATAATTCTGCAATCCGTCCATTCCCGATACGGCAGAATGGCTGATGAAGAAGTACATAAGAACACAGGAGACAATCATCAGTAAGGACAGCAATAAAGTGAGTTTCAGCTGAAGTGAGGTGTGGAAACGTTTTTTTATCATCTGTATTCCTCCAATATATAGCCCTGGCCTATTTTATTCTGAATAGGGTCAAATCCAATTGCAGCCTTTAGTTTTTTTCTAAGAGATGAAATGTGCACACGGATGGAATTGCTGAAGGTATTTACGCTTCCGTCCCAAATATGTTCAATCATTTCTTCCGGTGAAATTACACGGTTCTGATGGAGCAGGAAATATTCCAGAAGGCTGCTTTCTTTTCTGGTAAGGGAAATCGGCACTCCATTTACAGAGGTTTCTCTTGTTCTGGTATCAAAGGTAAGCTGATTCCATTTCAGGCATACATCCTCCTGAACAAATTTCCGCCGGGTAAGGCTTCGGATTCTGGCTTCCAGCTCCTGAAAGTGAAAGGGTTTGGTAAGATAATCATTGGCTCCCAGATCCAGACCGTTTACTTTATCTTCAATCTGATCACGGGCGGACAGGATTAGAACCGGGGTATTGGTATTGTGCTCCCGGAACTGGCGGAGGATTTCCAGACCGTCCGTGCCGGGAAGATTCAGATCCAGCAGGATCAGGTCATAATTTTCTGTCATACACAGGCAAAGCCCTTCGTCTCCATCGAAACAGATATCTGTTTCATAACCATCTATGCGAAGTCCCTCCGCAACAGAGCGGCAGAGCTGCTCTTCGTCTTCTATAATTAAAATGTGCATAACTGCTCCTTTCGTAATATGATTTTGCGCAGATCAGATACTCGCAAAAAAGAGAGTATTTATAATTTAAATATTATCATATTTTGAAAAAAATAAAAATCTTAACACAGATTTTATAGGAAAGATGTTAAAATACGTTCAGACAAATAAAAAACGCTGAAAGGAAAATTAAAAATGATGAATAAAAAAAGACTTATGGCAATTCTGGCAGCAGGAGTTCTGACAGCAACATCTTTCAATCCGGTTATGATTAAGGCTGAAAGCGTATCAGCAGAAGAAGCTGGCATGGCAGTTCCGGCAGATGCAGCAGGCATGAGCGTACCTGCGGATGCAGCTGGCGCAGCAGTTTCTGCAGATGAGGCCGGAGCAGCCGTTTCTGAAGACGAAGCGGGTGTTGCAGTATCCGCAGACGAAGCAGGCGTAGTGGTAGCCGGTGATGGTTCTGAGACAGCTGTTTTCTCTGAAGATGGCACACCTGTGAAAAAAACAGTAAAAGCAGCAGATATTAATATGAAGGTGCAGGATTCCTACGATTTCCCATTCCTTGGCTTAAAGGCAGTCCTTCCGGAAGAACTGAAGAAACAGATAGAAAACTCCGACATGCTTATGATCACAGAGGAAGAATGGAATGATGACAGTACTGGCTTCAAGTATGCCTTTTTCCACTGGAATAAGCTTACTGAGGATCAGAAAAACGAAGATGTAAACCTTCTTGGAACCGGCTATGAGGACTGGCTTAAGAGCATTGAAAGAGTTGGCACACTTGGTGTTTACAGCAAGGACGTGATCGATGATCTGGATTCCATCACAGGCTGCAATGAGCACAAAGAGCTGGGAACAAGTGAGGATGGAAATTATAAGTACTATCTCAGCATTAATAAAGATGCAGAGTCTGACCTGACAGACGAGATCGAAAAAATTGAGACTACGATCACAGAAATGACAGCCTTTGATCCAAGCAAATCCGTATTTGATATGCCGGCAGAAAATGCCAACCCAGATGCAGAAAATGTAGGCGCATTTGAGACAACAGATATTGATGGAAATGCCTATACAGAAAAAGTATTCAGTGACTATGACCTGACACTTGTAAACTGCTTTACAACCTGGTGCTCTCCATGTGTAAATGAAATGCCAGACCTTGACAAGCTTTATCAGGAAATGAAGGAAAAGGGTGTGGGCGTAGTTGGAATGGTTATCGATTCTGTAGGCGAGGACGGAACTACAGATGAAGATACTGTGAAAAAAGCGCAGATTCTCAAGGAAAAAACAGGAGTTACCTATCCTCTTCTGATTCCGGATGCAGGAAACATGAATGGTCGTATCAGCGGTCTCAGCAGCTTCCCGGAATCCTTCTTTGTAGATAAAGATGGAAACATTGTAGGAGATCCGATCATGGGCAGCAAAAATCTGGAAGACTGGAAAACAGCTGTAGAGGATGCACTGGAAAAAATTAATTCCGGAAAATAAAAAGTGGTTAGGGAATGTAGGATGAAAAATTATATAAATAAAATCACCCAGTCCAAATGGACAGGAATCGCCCTTGCAGCGGTGGGGATTCTGATGATTGCCTTTGGTATTTATCGTGGTGAAATGGAAGTTGTTTTTACAAAAGCTGTAAATATCTGTATGGAGTGTATTGGAATTGGATGATAAGAAAATGAACATAAAAAACTGGCCCAGGCATACCATACAGGCACTCTGGGCGGCACTTACAAATTCCCATATATCCGGATTTGTAACTGGAAAAATATATACAGGAAAGCTGAAAAATGCCTGTGTTCCGGGACTGAACTGCTATTCATGTCCCGGGGCAGCAGGAGCCTGTCCAATTGGATCCTTACAGGCCGTGGTTGGAAGCTGGAACTTTAAATTTGCCTACTACGTAATCGGATTTCTGATTTTTGTAGGAGCGATCCTGGGAAGACTGGTGTGCGGATTTCTCTGTCCGTTTGGACTGATCCAGGATCTGCTGAATAAGATTCCTTTTCCAAAGAAAATTCGTACTTTCAAAGGAGACAAACTTCTTCGAAAGCTGAAATACGTGATTTTTCTAGTGTTTGTAATTCTGCTTCCCCTGTTTCTCACAGATATAATGGGCCAGGGAGCACCCTATTTCTGTAAGCTGATCTGTCCGGCCGGAACTTTGGAGGGCGGACTGCCGCTGGTACTTTTGAACAAGGCTATGCGCGGTGCCATTGGCTGGCTGTACATATGGAAAAATACAATTCTGATCGTGACAATTGTTCTTTCCATTATTATTTACAGACCATTTTGCCGTTATATTTGTCCGCTTGGCGCATTTTATTCCGTATTCAATAAGGTCTCCATTTACCGCTACCGTGTAGATATGGAAAAATGCGTTCACTGCGGAAAATGTGCAAAGGCTTGCCAGATGGTGGTCAACCCTGTGGAAAACCCCAACAGTCCGGAATGTATCCGTTGCGGACGGTGTAAGCAGGCATGTCCGGTACACGCCATTGCGAGTGGGTGCAAGAGATAACTGGAATGCTTTGCCATTATCATAGGAATTAACTTTATGTATGTTTTATAAGTAAAAAAGCTTACTGCGATTTAGACATTGAAAAAATAAATGTCTAAGTTGTAGTAAGCTTTTATTGTTTATGGTGTCAGGAAATGCTCTTGATTACATTACGGAGATACTCGTAGCAGATCTTAAGATTTTTCTCCCCTTCTTTATCCAGCGGAATCTGCAGTGTGCGTTCCACTCCATTTCGTGAAATAACGCATGGAAGGCTCATTGCGATTCCCTCTAATCCGTATTCTCCTTCCAGAACAACGGAAGCCGGTACAACGGCACGTTCATTTCGCATAATGGCTCCTACCAGACGGCAGACGCTGAGGGCGATGCCGGAGCTTGTGTAGCCCTTCAGTTCTACAATGTCCAGACCGCTGACCTTCACCTCGTAAAGCAGCTTTTCACAGTCAATAGGCTCTTTCAGACCAAACTGCTTCTGAAAATCATGGAAAGGAATTCCTACAATATTAACCGCATTCCATGGAATAAAGCTTGTGCCGCCGTGTTCGCCCAGAACGAATCCGGTGACATTTTTTGCATCTACACCGCACAGGTCGGCAAGCATTTTATTGAAGCGGGCGGTGTCCAGAAGAGTACCGGTACCGATCAGAAGATTTCGGGGGTAGTTGAATTCCTTCTGTGCAATATAAGTAAGAATGTCCATTGGATTTGAAACATTGATAATAATGGCAGAACGGGTGTAAGTGGTAATCTGTGTCATGATCTCCTTCATCACCTGTACATTGGTCTGCAGCAGCACCATGCGGTCACGGGAGTTACCTGGCTGAATGCTGGGACCTGCGGTGTTGATGATAATTTGGGCGTCTTTACAGTCCTCGTAGGTACCCACCCGGATGTTTGCGTTGGCACTGTATGCAAAGGCGGTGGTGTGGCTGGCATCCAGTACGACTCCCAATGCTTTTTTTTCATTTCTGTTTATGACAACGATCTCATCTGCAAGATTCATTCGCAGAAGAGAGTCCAGAATTGCAGATCCCACATGACCTGCGCCGATCAGAACAATTTTTCCATAACTTATATTTTCCATGATGTCAGGCTCCTTTAGAAATGTAAACTTTCATATATAGTGATGTCACCGATAGACGACATGTCTGTTTTGTGAATAAGAATAGCACTTGTGTGCTGCAGAAACAAGAGAATTTTTGATTGCACTGTAAAAAATACGGAGTGATAAAAATGAAAACGATTTTCATATTGACTTTGAAAAAGAATCTGCTATAATATGAAAATGATTTTCAAATTGGAGGCGCGGGAAATGAGCGAAAAAGCACAATATCGTACCAGACAGATTACAGAGCTGGAGAATTATCTGTGCTCTATGGAAGGAAAACATGTTACAGTCAGCGATATATGCAAATACTTTAAAAGTCAGGGGATTTCTATCGGAACCACAACGGTGTACCGCCAGCTTGACCGGATGGTGGAGCAGGGACTGGTTGCTAAATATGTGGTAGACGGCACTAGCAGTGCATGCTTCGAGTATCTGGGACATGATGAGCATTGTCATAAGCATATATGCTTTCATTGCAAATGCGAGAAGTGTGGAAAGGTGATTCATCTGGAATGCGGGGAAATGACACATCTGGGCGAGCATATGCTGGAAGACCATGGATTTCAGTGGGATTTTACCAGGACGGTGTTTTATGGAATCTGTGAGGAGTGTAGAGGAAAATAATGAGGTTGAACATGCACAAATTAAAAAATAAATTCAAAAGGCTACTCATGTCAGCTGCCACAATAGGTACGGCCTGCCTTTTGGCAGGCTGCGGTGCAGGTGCGGCGGCAGGAACTGACAATTCCGGTGTGACGGAAAGCCAGAGCGGGGGAAATGGCAGCGAACAGGAGAATGCCAGCACAGATAGTCAGAAGCTTCAGATTGTAGCCACTATTTTTCCAGAATACGACTGGGTAAAGGAAATCCTGGGTGACCAGGCTGAGAATGTGGATCTTACCTTGCTTTTGGGTAACGGAACAGACATGCATAGTTTCCAGCCTACCATGGAAGATATTTTGAAGGTATCCACCTGTGACCTGTTTATTTATGTAGGCGGTGAGTCTGATTCCTGGGTAGCCGATGCATTGAAGGGCGCCGGAAACCCAGACCGAAAAGCAATCAACCTGATGGATGTGCTGGGAGATCAGGTGAAGGAGGAAGAGCTTGTAGAGGGAATGCAGGAAGAAGACGGCCACACTCACGAAGAAGAGCATACCCACGATGATGATCTGGAATACGATGAGCATGTCTGGCTGTCCTTGAAAAATGCGTCTCTGTTTTGCGACACCATTGCCAGTAGTCTTGCTGATGCTGATCCGGAGCATTCCCAGCTTTATCAGCAGAACGCCGAGGCTTATGAAGAAAAACTGGCAGCTCTGGATCAGGAATACCAGACTTCAGTGGAGAAATCCCGGTCAAAAACCCTGCTTTTTGCGGATCGTTTCCCGTTCCGCTATTTAATTGACGACTATAATCTTACCTATTACGCTGCATTTGCCGGCTGTTCCGCAGAAACAGATGCCAGCTTCGAGACCATCACATTTCTGGCTGGTAAGCTGGATGAGCTGAACCTTCCGGCTGTTCTCACTATCGAGAATTCCGATCAGAAAGTGGCGAAAGCAGTAATTGAAAATACAAATACTAAGGATCAGAAGATTTTGACATTAAATTCCATGCAGTCCGTAACTACAAAGGATGTGGAAGAGGGAACCACATACCTTTCCATCATGGAAAATAATCTCCAGATTCTGAAGGAGGCATTATGAGTCTGATTACTTGTGAGAACCTTACATTGGGATATGAAGGAAAAGCGATTTTGTCCGGGCTGAATTTCAGCGTAAATTCCGGTGATTACCTTTGTATTGTAGGAGAAAACGGCTCTGGGAAATCCACACTGATGAAAACCCTTCTTCATCTTCAGAGCCCTATGAGCGGCAGCATCATTCTGGGAGACGATTTAAAAATCAACGAGATTGGCTATCTGCCACAGCAGACTGCGCTTCAGAGAGACTTCCCTGCTTCGGTAGACGAAATTGTGATGTCTGGTTTCCTGGGAAGAATGGGGCTTCGTCCTTTTTACAATAAAGCAGAGAAAAAAGAAGCCCGCGAATTGATGGAGAAAACCAGGATTACGGATCTGGCTGACCGTTGTTATCGCCAGTTGTCCGGCGGGCAGCAGCAGAGAGTGCTTCTGACCAGAGCCCTTTGCGCCACAAGGAAAATCCTCCTTCTGGATGAGCCTGTTTCTGGTCTGGATCCGGTTGCAACTGCTGATATGTACCAGATTATCAACGAATTAAATAAAGAAGACCGAGTAACCATCATCATGATTTCCCACGATATCAGTGAAGTAGCAACTTATGCAAGTCATGTGCTGCATATTGGACAGAAGGTTTTCTTCGGAACAAAAGAGGAATATCTGGAAAGCAAGATTGGAAAGCGGCTTGTGGATGCTGGAGAGGAGGGAAAAGCATGAGCGGAATTTTTGAAAAACTGGCATTTTATTTCCAGTATCCATTTGTGTGGTATGCTTTGATCGTAGGCGTGCTTATTGCACTTTGCTCCTCTCTTCTGGGGGTAACGTTGGTGCTGAAGCGATTTTCCTTTATTGGGGACGGACTGTCCCATGTGGCATTCGGAGCTATGGCCATTGCATCAGTGCTGAATTTCAGCAACAATATGCTGTTTGTCATGCCGGTAACTGTGATCTGTGCGGTGCTGCTTCTTCGTACAGGACAGAGTACAAAGATCAAAGGAGATGCGGCAATCGCTATGATTTCGGTCGGAGCCCTGGCAGTTGGCTATCTGCTGATGAATGTGTTTTCCACAGGCTCTAATATTTCCGGAGATGTGTGCAGCAGCCTGTTTGGTTCTACATCAATTCTGACCCTGACCACAGCTGAGGTGTGGCTGTGTGTGGTGGTGTCTGTTATTGTTGTGGCACTGTTTACAGTATTTTATCATAAGATATTTGCGGTTACTTTTGATGAAAATTTTGCAAAAGCTACTGGAACCAGGACGGATATGTACAATCTTCTGATTGCGGTGATCACAGCGGTGATCATTGTGCTGGCTATGAATCTGGTGGGGTCCCTGTTGATCTCAGCTCTGATCATTTTCCCGGCACTGTCGGCAATGAGGCTCTATAAACGATTCAGCGCAGTAATTATCTGTTCGGCGATTTTATCCGTGTTGTGTGCATTTTTTGGAATTATTGTTTCCATTCTGGGCGGAACGCCGGTAGGGTCTACCATTGTGGCTGTGGATATTGCGGCGTTTCTGGTGACAAGCCTGATTGGGAAGCTTTTAGAGAGATAGAATATGGTATAGAGTAGTAGAGCGTGTCTGAAAAATCTGACAAGTTAATATGGCAGTTACTTAATATCCGATGTATAGGGCGTTCTTGTAAGTGGTTCAGCTTGCAGGGGACGCCTTTTTAATGTAATAGGAAATTCTGTTGGAATTGCCTATTACATCAAAAGCCTTACTGAGCAGGAACGCACTGCGGCGGAAAGGGTAGCTGTCGCTCGAGGCGACCCGTCGCAGGCGGAGAATCCTGCAAGCTGGATTTTTTTTATATGGACAATGAGAAAAATACTAACCAGAGTATAGTGCTTTTTCCTGGGTAAATTTCTTATAATATAGTTACAGCAGAATGATACAGTTGTAGAAAAAATTTCTGGTTACTGTTTTGTATCTGGCTGCAAAGTTGAAATTATATTTTTCAGAAAAATTATATGATTCAGGGAGGGTGCTTATGAAAAGAAGAATAATTGCTGCAGTATTTACCGGAATGTTAACCGTCGCATTGTTTCCTGCTATTGCCCATGCAGAAATCGAAAATCCGGAGGACTATATGGGCATCTGGTATGCCAATTATGTAATATATTCTGACGAAAGCAGCGAACGCCACAATGTAGCAGAATATTTGAACCAATACTTGGAAATGAGGCTGATGGAAGACGGAAGTGCTTACATGGAAATGTCCTACAATAGTGAGGAGCCAGACTAGGCAGAAATTCTGAAGGTCTCATGGAAACTGGAGGATGGGAAAATACTTGTTTCCCTGGAGGAAGGAGACATTTATCTTGATACAGTGGACGGAGAGTTTGTGGGGAGCTTAGATGAGGATACCCAGGTGATTTTCGGGCGGGAACTGGTGCAGACAGGAGAAGCTCAGAGCCTGGATAATCTGGACGATCTGGAAGATAGTGAAAAGGCTAAGATTCCAAAGGAGAATCCCTACATTTATCATCCGGAAACAGACAATCCGGAGGAAATCATTGCCCGCTATCTTGGGGCTGCGAATTTGGAAAAAGGTTATGAAGTTTCCCTGGATGAGGACAATGGAACCTTTACAGCTCATTGGGCAGGAGATGAATATTATGATCCCAGGGACTATGTTGGAAGCTACAGAATAACGGATGATAACTATATCAACATTTGCTGGAGAGAGGCCACCAGTGAGTATGGCGATAAATGCTATGGTGCGGTTCTGGTAGACCGCTGGAACCAGTTTACGATAAATGAGGATCTTGGAAATCTGGCCGAAGTTATGACTGCCATGGCAAATGACATAAACAGCGGACGTGTTTTCACAGCTTACAGGACAGAAATCACAGAAGGCTCTGAAAACCAGGGTGCTGTGAAATTTATAGATGAGGATTACGAGGTTTCCTATAGCTACCAGATCATTCCAGGTGCAGATCCTATGGTGACACTTACCAGGTATGATTCGGAATATGATTATGAACAGGTGTATACAAATTATCAGCTGAGGGAGATGCTGTAGGAAAATAGAAAAATGTGAGAATGTGAAAAAAATGTGAAATTAGCACTCATCTCTTGACACTGCTAACAATATGTGCTATATTACAACTAGAACAAAGGAAGGGGATAAAAAGAAAGCAAAAGCGAAAGGCTTTATGAATTCCCTACCACCCGAGTTCCAAGAAACAAGGTAAACAGCATATTAAAAAGGAGAGATGACTTATGTTAATGCCTAGTATTTTTGGAGAGAACTTATTTGATGATTTCTTTAATGATTTTCCATTCTATTATGATGATAAAGCAATGAAAGATACCGAGAAGAAGCTTTATGGCAAGAGAGCCAGCCACGTTATGAAGACTGATATTAAGGAAATGGATAACGGTTATCAGCTGGTAGTCGATCTTCCAGGATTTACCAAAGATGAGATTAAGGCTTCCCTGGAGAATGGCTATCTGACCATCAGCGCTGAGAAAGGTTTGGACAAAGATGAGCAGGAGAAAGAATCCGGTCATTACATCCGCAGGGAGCGTTACGCAGGAGCCTGCAGCAGAAGCTTTTATGTAGGCGAGGATGTTCAGCAGGAGGATATTAAGGCTGAGTTTAAACATGGCATTCTGAAACTGTTTGTTCCGAAGAAAGAAGCGAAACCAGCAGTGGAAGAGAAGAAACACATTGCCATCGAAGGATAACTTTTCCCCTTTCAGAAGCACATTCTGAGAGAATAGCATAATTAAGAAGTAAGATGCCGCAGAATCACGGAAAATGGTGGTTCTGCGGCATTTTTTTTTACATTTGTTCGCTATTTTTCTGTCTTGACAATGCCTGTTGATTTAGCTATAATGGTGAAACTGTGAATATCCTAGTGAATTTGTACCCTTTTGGGTAATGAAATGTCTGCTTTTGCAGGCATTACCAATTATAAAAGTGGACTGTTTGGCGCATGAATATTATCTGTCGTTGGTATATTTCTGCTGCTTTTTGTTCAGGACTTTTATAGTAATGGAATTTTCCGGGAGAAACAGCATATAAGAAATGTATGATACGGGGCGACAAGCCGCCGGAATGAAAGGGAGTAAGGCTATAATGGAAGAAAAGAAGAACTTACTAACCTATGCAGGACTTAAAAAACTGGAAGAAGAGCTGCATGATTTAAAGGTAGTAAAAAGAAAAGAAGTAGCAGGTAAGATCAAAGAGGCAAGAGAGCAGGGAGACCTGTCCGAGAATGCAGAGTACGATGCAGCTAAAGATGAGCAGAGAGATATCGAAGCGCGTATTGAAGAAATTGAGAAAATCCTGAAGAACGCTGAGGTTGTAGTTGAGGACGAAGTCGATCTTGACAAGATCAGCGTAGGATGTAAAGTAAGAGTACATGACTTCGAGTTTGACGAAGATATAGAACTGAAGCTGGTTGGCTCCACAGAGGCAAACAGCCTGGAAGGCAAGATTTCTAACGAATCTCCTGTAGGAAAGGCTCTTATGGGCGCACACACAGGTGATATTGTAGAAGTAGAGCTGCCATCCGGTATCATGAAGTACAAAGTGCTGGAAATCCAGCGTAATATTTAAGGAGGCACAAAAGTGGCAGAACAGAAGAATCAGGATCTGAATCAGCTTCTGAAAATCCGCCGTGATAAACTGGCAGAGCTTCAGGCGAATGGCAAGGATCCATTTCAGATAACAAAATTTAATCAGACCCATCATTCACTGGAAGTAAAGAACCTTTATGAGGCACATGAAGCAGAGCTGCTGAAGGATCGCACAGAGCCGGATGTAACAGGTCTTGATGAAGAGCAGGCAAAGGAAGTTCAGAAGAACGACTACGAAGAGAGAAGATGTATTATGGATGCCAGCCCGATCCATGTGGCAATCGCTGGACGTATGATGTTCAAGAGAGTCATGGGAAAAGCTTCTTTCTGCAATATCCAGGATTTACAGGGAAATATTCAGGTATATGTTGCAAGAGACGCCATCGGAGCAGATTCTTATGCAGACTTTAAGAAATCCGATATCGGCGACATCTTCGGCCTGGAAGGTTTTGCATTCAGAACCAGAACCGGTGAGATTTCTATTCATGCAGAGAAAATGACTCTTTTATCAAAGAGCCTGCAGATCCTTCCGGAGAAATTCCACGGACTGACAGACACAGATATGCGTTATCGTCAGAGATATGTAGACCTGATCATGAACCAGGAGAGCAAGAACGTATTTATCAAGCGTTCTCAGGTCATTAAAGAGATCCGAAACTTCCTTGCTGGCCGTGACTTCATGGAAGTAGAGACTCCAATGCTGGTTTCCAATGCTGGTGGTGCAGCTGCCAGACCATTTGAGACACATTACAATGCACTGAACGAAGATGTTAAGCTTCGTATTTCACTGGAACTTTATCTGAAACGACTGATCGTTGGCGGACTTGAAAGAGTCTACGAGATTGGCCGTGTATTCCGTAATGAGGGTGTTGATACCCGTCACAATCCGGAATTTACACTGATGGAGCTTTACCAGGCATATACAGATTATGAAGGAATGATGGAACTTACCGAATCCATGTTCCGCTATCTGGCAGAGAAGGTCTGCGGATCCACTAAGATTTCTTACAATGGTATCGAGATTGATCTTGGGAAGCCATTTGAGCGTCTGACCATGAATGATGCGATCAAGAAATATGCAGGAATTGACTTCGACCAGGTAGCAGATGATGAAGCTGCCAAGAAGCTTGCTGCTGAGCATCATATCGAGTATGAGGAGCGTCACAAGAAAGGCGATATTATCAATCTCTTCTTCGAAGAATATTGTGAGAAAGAGCTGATTCAGCCTACATTTATCATGGATCACCCGATCGAGATTTCTCCTCTGACCAAGAAGAAACCTACTGATCCGAGTAAGGTAGAGCGTTTCGAGCTTTTCATCAACACATGGGAGATGTGTAACGCATACTCCGAGCTGAACGACCCGATTGATCAGCGCGAGCGCTTCAAGGCGCAGGATGCACTTGCAGATGCTGGTGATGAAGAAGCAAACCATACAGATGAAGATTTCCTGAATGCACTTGAGATTGGTATGCCGCCCACAGGTGGTATTGGATACGGAATCGACCGTCTGGTTATGCTTCTCACCGATAGCCAGGCCATCCGTGACGTACTGCTCTTCCCGACAATGAGATCTCTTGATGCTGACAAGGCTTCCTCAAAGTCAAAAAATGGCACTGATTCAGCACAGGCTGCACCTGTAGTTGAAGAGAAAATTGATTTCTCCAAGGTACAGATTGAGCCGCTGTTCACTGATTATGTAGACTTTGATACTTTCAGCAAGTCAGATTTCAGAGCCGTTAAGGTTAAAGAGTGTGTTGCAGTTCCGAAGAGCAAAAAGCTCCTTCAGTTTACACTGGATGATGGAACAGGCACAGACCGCACCATTTTGAGCGGAATCCACGCATTTTACGAGCCAGAAGAACTGGTTGGCAAGACACTGATCGCAATTACAAACCTGCCGCCAAGAGCAATGATGGGAATTGAATCCTGCGGAATGCTTCTCAGTGCAATCCACGAGGAAGAAGGAGAGGAAAAACTTCACCTTCTGATGGTTGATAACCACATCCCGGCTGGTGCTAAACTGTATTAATAAAAGAATATCAAAAAATAACACTATGCTTTGTACCAATTTTCGAGAGTTTGTACCAATTTTGTACCAATCATTCGGAGATTTTTGAAGAAGTATGGTAGGATATGTGAATGGAAGAGACTGGAATGAGAGTTCTGGTCTCTTTTTTTGTGTATTCAAATTTGCAACAAGGTGTGAAAGTTTAAATATGTTCATAGAAGGGAGAATTGGAACCAGAGCAGGTTCGGAACATTATGGACAGTATGATAAGAAAATTGTATGACATGGAACTGGAAGAACTGGGACGGAGCGGCTGGCAGGATGAAAAATTACTGTCAGAAGTCAGAAAACTTCTGGAAAAGAACAAGGTTTCTATCCAGGTGGAAGATAAAACTGGACGTGAGGGTGTTGATCTGGCATTTGCAATTGCTGAGATAGGAGAAGAAATTGGTTTTACACAAGGGGGTGTGATCCATTTGGTCACACCCTCCCTAGCTTTGGGACTATTCAGAAAAAATGAAATATCTGGAAATAAACAGGACAATCGTGGTAAAATATGGTATGATAAATTTTGATTAAACAGTCCTTCATTATTTATGCTTGGGAAAAATTACGGGATTCGGGTGAGAACATATGATTATAGATGAAGTCCTGTATGAGCGCTTCTGGAATGGGGAGAAAACAGCGGCAGATGAGTTGGTGCATAGGCATGGGGATATGCTGGTACTGTTTTTGAACAGTTATGTGAAGGATATCCATGAGGCGGAGGATCTGATGATTGAGGCCTTTGCGCAGATGTTTGTGAGGCGGCGGTCGGTATCGGAGGATGGCAGTTTCCGCGCCTATTTATATAAGACAGCAAGGCGTCTTGCAGGAAATGCGATAAAAAAACACAGAGTATATATTGGATTGGAAGAACTTCCTTTCGAGCTGCCGGGGGAGGCTCTGGCTGAGACAAGCCTGTTTGAAAATGAACGGAAGAAGCAGCTTTATGAAGCTATGGAAGAACTAAAACCGGAATACCAGGAAGCTCTGTACCTGGTTTACTTCGAGGACATGAGCTACCAGGGCACTGCAGAAGTTATGGGCAGGTCAGAAAGCCAGATTAAAAATCTGGTTCACAGAGGGAAAAAGAGTCTGAAAGAGCTTCTGGGGAAAAATGGATTTGAGTATTAGAAACCGTCACAGATGAAATGTGGCGGTTTTTTCTATGGAAAAAATAAAATATTTTAAATTTTTTCATTTTTAGTGAGAGGATTTTGGATTTGGTGCCTTTTATATAGTATAGAAGAAAATGGAAAGGGGCAGTGGAAGAATGGGATATGGTTCGGTAATACTTCAAAACGGTGCAGGCGGTTACATTCTGATCGGACTTGGGGCATTTATACTGGGAACGGCAGTAACATTATTCTGTATTCGGATCAGACAGAAGCAGCGCCCTCACGGAGAGCGTAAAAAACATGGAAATGGATTAGAAAGCAGGAATATGGAGGGAGGAACAAAATGAAGAAAATCGAATTAGCGAAAAAGAGCCGGAAACTATTTTCCGCGATCCTGGCAGGAGCAATGCTCACCACATCTGTGATACCGGAATCTTTTGTCTGGGCGGCAGATGTAGAGGAAGTGCAGGGATTTGGAGACAGTGAGAGCATGGGATTTGGATCCACACCAGATCCTGTGACTGAGGATGGTGAAGAAGGCTTTACAGACGAGATCGCTTCTTTTGGCAGTAATGGCAGCGATACCCCTGTAGAATCTGGTTTCCAGAGCCTGGCGTCTGCAGAAGAACTGCAGGAGCGGATCAATGCCCTTCCAACTGTGGAAAAATTTAAGAACCTGGCAGATGGTACTACGGTGGAAGGAAGCACCTTGAATCAGGCACAGACAGATGTGTATGCAGAAGCCCAGGATATTGCGGAGAAACTGGAGCTGCTTTCGGAAGACGAGCAGGGAATGGTGGATGTAAGTAGGCTGGAAGAGCTGTTTGAGTATTTTAATGGGATGACGGAAGAGTTAGCGGATACCAACACAATTTCGCCTGGAAATAATGTAACGATCACTTCTGGAGGAACGTATACGGTACAGGGAGGAACATATCAGCCTAGTAAGAGTGGAGTCATTACTATTGATACTACAGAGAAAGTTACTCTGGAGATTACTGGAAACATTAATATGCTAGGGTGTAATAAGGGCTGTTTTATTAGTATAGAAAATGCTTGTAAAGAGTTAACGATTATTAATAAGGATACGGTGAATGTTGATAATAATATTTTTCTATGCAATAAAAATAAAGATGCAACAGTTACTTTTGAGGGCGGTACTTATGAGGCTTTAACGAACGATGGGGTTCCCATAATTGTAAACGGAGGGGTTGTCAACCTTAAGAATGTTAAATTTAATGCAACTGGTTCTGTTTACTATGGAAGGATTGTACAGAATTATTGGTCCGATCTTGAGGGAACGATAAATATTCAGGATGGAACGATATTGGATGATAATAATAGAAGTGGAAATTATCCAGTTTATCCTTGTATTGACCTAGGAACTGTCAATATGTATGGCGGAACCATTACATCGTCAGAGGGAAAAGGTAATAGAGGAATAGTGGCATCAAACATGAAAGTTGTTGGCGGAAAGATCTCAAATTTTTATAATGCAATCGATAATAGTGCTGTTAAAAATTCATCAACTACGATTGGAAATGTAACCTTTGAAAATAATAATAGCGATATTGTGTTGGGGGAAAACAGCGAAAAAAAACTTATCATACAAGATGACTTCAAAGGAACTGCAAGTATTTATCAAAATCATTTTGTTGAATACCCACATATAATTACAATGCCAGGAACATCTCCGGAGATGCGCACAAGGATTACTTATAAGGATGCAGGGGGTGGTAATCCTCATTCAGTAAATTATGATACAACTGGAAAGTATCTGTATGCAAGTGATCATGTTCATTCATGGAGTTATTCAACAAGTGCTGATAAAATCATTGCAACATGTACGGCGAAGACAGATTGTGAATTTAATCCAGGTAAATTAGATTTAACCCTGACAGCAGCCGATGCATACTATTCCGGCAAAGCTTATACCGGAGCGACTGTGACAAATGGCATTACTTATCAGACAGGTGATGAGGCGAGTATCGTATATTATCTGAAAAATGGCACGAAGACAACCAGCAGCAACAGCGGTGCTGCGAGTGAAGGTGCTGCACCGGTAAATCCGGGACAATATATGATAAAAGCCACAGTTGGCAATCAGACCATAAGTGCTGATTTTGAGATCAAAAAAATGGAAATTAATCCGACAGTGACCATGGTTGACTGGACCTATGGGCAGAAGGCGAACACACCAAGCATAACAGTTAAGTTAGGTAAAAGTGACATTACAGCTTCTTATGATGCCTCCAGCTATACCTGTACGTACTATACAGATGCCGGCTGTACAGATATGACGACCGCAGCAGATGGTGCAGCCACAAATGGAGGAGTACCAAAGAACGCAGGTACTTACTATGTGAAAGTGGTTGTGCCGGAGAATGGAAACTATGCAGGGGCAGAAGCGGAAGCTTCCTTCACGATCGCACCACTTCCGGCAGACTTAACCTGGTCGAAAACAGATCTGATTTATACAGGAAGTGAGCAGAGCGTATCGGCGACAGTTGCGAATGCACTGGAGGGCGATTCTTTTGCAATTGCCTATGAAGGCAATACACAGACAGAAGCAGGCGACAGCTATACGGCAAGGGTAACAGACCTTGGAAATGATAACTATACACTTACCGGTGCCACGGGTGTTTCCAGGAACTGGAGCATCAGTTATCTGCAGAGTTCAGCAGCTGCGCAGGTTTCCGGAACGAAAGGTAACAATGATTGGTACATAAGCCCTGTGAAGCTTGTACCAGACAGTGGATACCAGATATCGACGGACAAAACAGACTGGAAGGATTCGCTTGGGGATTATGACATTCAGGGACAGAATAAGGTAGAATATTATCTGAAAAATGCAAATGGGCACATTACAGATAAAAAAACAGCAACTTTCAAAATTGATACCGAAGCACCAACAGGAGAAATAAAAATTGGAACAAATACATTTAGCAGTTCTCCGAATACGGTTACCTACGGCTACTGGTTCAGGGACAATGCCGCTGTTGATATCACAGGTGCTGATTCTACCAGTGGAATTGCCTCAATAGAATACCAAAAGGTGAAGGCAGATGAATCCTATAATGCAAATGGCACATGGGTTACATGGGACGCGGCTAATAAACTTTCCCTGACAGAAAGCGGCAAATACGTGATTTATGCGCGCATTACAGATAATGCAGGAAACCAGACAGTCATCAATTCAGATGGAGTGGTTGTATTTAAAGATTCTGTAGTAGTGGATTCTTCTATCGACTACACAAGAACAACTAAGACTTCCGTGGACGCGGAAGTAATGCTGAATGAAAATACAGTAGCGTCTGTAAAAAATGGAGAAACCACTTTAACAGCAGGAAAGGATTATACAGTTTCTGCAGATAAAATTACATTCAGTGGAGACTATCTTGATACTTTGGCAGTTGGATCTTATACAATGACTGTTGCATATAATCTCCAGGGAGTAACGGAGTATAAAGGCGGTGACAAACCTGCCGACAGCCAGATTGCAGTAAATGTGAAACGTCGGACTGCTAATATAAAAATCACAAGTGTTCTGAATAAAGAGTATGACGGACAGCCTGCAGATCTGGCATATACAACAAACAGCAATGCCAAAGTAAAAGTTGAGTACAACGTAAATGGAACCTGGCAGACAGAAGCTCCGACACATGCTGGTACTTATGAAGTAAAGGTAAGTGTACCTGAAAACGGTGATTTTACCGTTGCTTCAGATACGAAGACCTATACCATTAAGCCAAGAGAAGTGGTAATCTCTGGAATTGCCGCAAATGCGAAGGTATATGATGGAACTGCGAATGCAGAACTGGATTACAGCAAAGCGGTATTTACAGGCTTGGTTAAGGGAGACACCCTTACGGTAAGTGCGGAAGGCACATTTGCTGACAGTAATGCAGCCAAAGGAAAAACAGTTACGATCACAAATCTGATACTGAGCGGCGTTTCAGCAGATAACTATGTCCTGGCTGCTAACGGACAGCAGACAAGTACCACAGCTGATATCAATCCGAAAGAGATTACCGTTACCATCACACCAAACGGTGGAATCTACGAAGGAACCATTACCCCGGCAACAGCAAAATTAAACGGACTGGTAGGAAAAGATGATCCTGCAATCATCCTGACTTATACTGGTACAGCAAATGATGGTACACCAGCGGATGGAAAAGTACCGTCTAAGGCAGGAACTTATACGGTGACTGCTTCCATCAACGACAGCAACTACAGCCTGAAAGAAGAGGGACGTTCTGCTAAATTTATAGTAGAAAAGGCATATCCACAGTTAAGCATTTCCGCTGTGACAGACAAGAATTATGGAGAAGAAGCCTTTAAGCTGGGAGTAAGCAATAAAGGTGACGGTTCTAAATCCTATGCGAGCAGTAATGACAAGGTTGTAAAAGTCGATGAAAATGGAACCGTAACCATTGTTGGGGCTGGGAAAGCAACCTTAACAGTTTCCCTTGCAGAGTGCGCGAACTATACTAAAGATCAGAAAGAAGTTACCGTAACTGTTAAAAAGATTAATCATAGCCTTGTGGTGACGAAGCTTACTTATGAAGTAACTTACGGAGATCCAGTGTTCAAAATTGCAGCAAATGCAGAAGATACAGAGTCCGGTATTCATTTTACAAGTGATAACGAAAATGTTACCACAGTAAGCGCAGACGGAACTGTAACCATAAAAAATGCAGGAACCGCTAAGATTACAGTTTCCATGGATGAAAGCCAGAATTACCTTGCGGTTTCCAAAGAAGTGGTTGTAACCGTTGCGCCGAAAGAAGTAACCGTAACCCCAGGTAATGCTTCCAAGATTTATGGGGAGAAAGACGGAAAGCTGTCTTACCATGCAGAAGGTCTGGCAGATGGCGACAGCCTTTCTGACATTACTTTGACAAGAACTGAGGGTGAAAATGTAGGAATCTATGAGATTACAGCAGCCCAGAAAAAAGGTGCGAACCCGAATTATAATGTGAAATTTAATAGGGGAACCTTTACGATCAGTCCGAAAGAGATCACTGTTACGATCACACCAAACGGCGGAACCTATGAAGGTGTCATTATCCCTGCAACCGCAGCCCTGAACGGACTGGTTGGAGAGGATAAGCCGGAGATTACTTTGACTTATACTGGCAAAGCAAACAACGGAACAGAAGTAAATGAAACTGAGATACCAGTTCTTGCAGGAACTTATACGGTAACAGCTTCTATTACAGACAGCAATTATCGTTTGAAAGCAGAGGGAACAACGGCTGAGTTTACTGTTGCGAAAGCGTCTCCAGGGCTTAGTGTATCGGCTGTAGCAGATCGGAATTATGGCGGGGAAGCTTTTAAGCTGGAGGTAAGCCATAAAGGCGATGGTGTGAAGGCTTACACAAGCAGTAATGACAAGATTGTAAAGGTTGATGAAACTGGAACGGTAACGATTGTTGGAGCTGGCACAGTAACCTTAACAGTTTCCCTTGCAGGGACTGCAAACTATACGAATGACCAGAAAGAAGTTACCATAACGGTTAAAAAGATTAATCATAGCTTTGAGGTTGAAAAAATTGATTATGAAGTAACATATGGAGATCCAGCTTTTAAGATCGTGGCAAATGTAGGAGACACAGAGTCTGGCATTAGGTTTACAAGCGATAATGAAAATGTTGCCACAGTAAGCGCGGATGGAACAGTAACCATTAAAAATGCAGGAACTGCTAAGATTACAGTTTCCATGGATGAGAGCCAGAATTTCTTTGCAGTTTCCAAAGAAGTGACTGTAACCGTTGCTCCGAAAGAAATAACCGTAACCCCAGACAATGCTTCCAAGGTTTATGGGGAAAGTGATAAGGAATTTACTTACACTCCAAGCGGCCTGGTAGGAGAAGATACCCTTTCCGATATCACACTGTCAAGAGCAGAGGGCGACAACGTTGGAACCTATGAGATTACAGCAGCCCAGAAAAAAGATGCGAACCCGAATTATAGTGTGAAATTTAACAAAGGAACATTTACGATCAATCCGAAAGAGATCACGGTTACGATCACACCAAACGGCGGAACCTATGAGGGAAACATTATCTCAGCAGCTGCTGTTTTAAATGGTCTGGTAGGAGAGGATAAGCCAGAGATTATTTTGACTTATGCAGGCAAGGCAAACGACGGAACAGAGGTAAATGGAACTAAGACACCGGTTCTTGCAGGAACTTATACAGTAACCGCGTCTATTACAGACAGCAATTATAACCTGAAAGCAGAAGGCACAACCGCGGAGTTTGTTGTCACAAAAGCAACCCCAGGGCTTAGTGTAGCTGCTGTGTCAGACAAGAGCTATGGTGAGGGAGCCTTTAAGCTGGGAGTAAGCAATAAAGGTGATGGTTTAAAATCTTATGTAAGCAGTAATGAAAAGGTTGTAACTGTAGATGAAAAAGGAACTGTAACGATTGTTGGTGCAGGAACTGCAACTTTGACAGTATCTCTTGCTGAGAGTGCGAATTATACCGCGGATAGGAAAGCGGTTACAGTAACCGTTGCTCCGAAGGAAATAACGGTTACTGCTGATAATCAGAAGAAGATCGCTGGTGAGGCAGATCCTGTTCTGACCTATACAGCAGATGGCCTGGTGGGAGAAGACACCCTGTCCGGAATTACCGTGAAACGAAAAGCTGGTGAAAAGGTGGGAACTTATACAGTCACAGTTTCCCAGGAAGCAGGCTCCAACCCGAATTACAGGATTACATTTAAGAAAGGTACTTTCACAATCCAGCAGGCTGACCAGTCCAAACTGAAAGGAAAAGATGTTTACCGTCTGAAACTCCCGGTATTTTTGTCAAAAGGAAAAGCAAAGAAGAACAGCATTGTTCTTTCCTGGAAGAAATATACTGGTGCAACAGGCTACGATGTTTACTGGCGCTACTGTGATGGCAGTATAAATTATAAAAAAGTTGGAACTGTCAAAAATGGAAAACTTTCCATAACCCATAAGAAGCTGAAGAAAGACCGTGAATATAAGTACTTTATTGCTGCTTATAAAATGGTGGAAGGAAGAAAGATCTATATTGCCAAATCCAATGGCGTGCATGTTGCCATGAAAAAGGCTGCAACAACAAACGTGGCTTCCATTAAAGTGAATAAGAAAAAGGTTACTTTGGCAGTTGGAAAAACTTTTACGTTGAAGTGCGAGATCAAAGCCGAAAACAGCAGCAAAAATCTGGTTTTCCACACCAGTTCCTACCGCTATTACACCACCAACAGCAAAGTGGCAACAGTAAGTAAAGCGGGAGTAATCAAGGCAAAAGGCAAAGGCACCTGCAGTATATACGTGCTGGCAAACAACGGGGTGTACAAAAAAGTGAAGGTAAAAGTGAAATAAGGAGAATGGAAATGCGAACAGAACAGGAACGGATGGAACTGATTCGTAAAAGAACATTGGAAATACGAAAAAAAGAGAAAAAGCGCAGACAGCGGATCATTGATATGGGATGTGCAGCTGCCTGTGTGCTCCTAATCATCTGTCTGGGCATGTTAATGCCTCAGATAACTGCTCAGATAGAGGGTACAAGGATGGATGGTGTCTTTGGGGGAGCTGCCAGCATTTTTGGCACAAACAGTGCACAGGGGTATATCGTGATGGGAATAATCTGCTTTTTCATAGGAGTCTGCGTAACAGTCCTTTTATATCGGTTACATAGAAAAGCAGAAAGGGATCATTTCGATGAATTTTGAAATTATTGATAACCTGTTTCAGGTTCTGGTATTGTTTAGCGCAATGGCAGCCTCTGCCGTAACCGCCTGTAAGAGGAAAAGCAGAGATTTTCTGCTCCTTGCAGGCGGCTATGGCTGCTTTATGATGGGGACACTTTACTATGTACTGCATCTCATCATTACCGGGGATATCCCACAGATCTTTTATGTGGCGGAAATCTCCTGGCTGGCGGCATATCTGTTCTTTCTATCTCTTTCTTTATCCAGAAGAAGCACAAAGGGGAATTTTCCAGGTGTTATTTCCATTTTCTGTGCGGTGTTGATTATGTGTTTGATTTTTGTTTTTCAGATATTCGGGCCAGCGTTGCTTTTTTCTCTTTGCTTTGCCGTTACAGAAGGGACAATTGTTCTTAGATGTATGGAAGTGATCAGAAGAGAACGAAAGAAACATCTGCTGGACTCAATCCTGCTGCTTGTATCCTGGCTGCAGGTTGCATTATACATCGTATCTGAATTTTTATCAGATTATGCCCGGTTTAATTTTTATTTTGTGGTAGATATGGTGCTGACACTTACGATGGCGTCCATGTATTTTGCCCTTCTAAGAGAGGTTGAGCGTGAATGAGTTACTATATTGAGAATATTTTCCTGTGTTTGGCAGTTCCGCTTATCTTAAGCATGCTATTCCGAAAAGGGAAGCAACGGACATTTACCACATTTGTGATTCTTGGAATGGGATGCTGCCTCTTATCAGCTTATGTGAGCAGCTTTTTTGCCGGATATTACCATGCAGGCACTGCCGCCGCTGTAATGGAAATTACTCCTGTGTGCGAGGAAGTGATGAAGTTTCTTCCGCTTTTGTTTTATCTGCTGGTATTTGAACCGGATAAACAGGAGGTGATATCTCCGGCAATCGGAATCGCGGTTGGATTTGCTACATTTGAAAACGTATGTTATCTTACAGAAAACGGTGCAGCTGATTTTTACGATATTCTGATCCGTGGAGTATCGGCTGGTTCCCTTCATCTTCTGTGCGGAATTGCACTCAGCTGTGGAATTGCTTATGTATTTCGAAAGAAGTGGATTATGGTTACTGGGACCATCGGTGCACTTGGGGCCTGTGTGGTTTTTCATGGGATTTATAATATACTGATCACAGCAAAAGGCAGATGGAATCTGATCGGATATCTGTTTCCGATATTTTTAATCTTTGCCCTTCTGGTCGTTAAAAAATCGCGGTTTTATAAGAAAATTGAATTCGATTAAAATCAATCAAAATAGCAAAAATAAATGCCCTTGCAAGTAAACTTGCAGGGCATTACAGACTGTAGACAAACTTGGTGTTGGGGATTATGCCCAGCACCATTTTTGAGTCTGTGAAACTTTTTCTGCTGTAAACATTATCATTATGATTGTAACTCTACCCAAAACTTATTATAATAAGAATCATGAAAAGCAACACAGCAAGGAGGAACTTATGAAAAAGATCAAAAAACTGACATCCCTATTATTTTGCTGTCTGTTTTTATATCTGCTGGCATTTCCAGGACAGGTACAGGCAGCCTCTCTCACCCCTACTGCGCAAGATAACCTTAGTGTTAAATTAAGGCGTTCTTCTGACCTTATTTCTATTTCCAACGGCTATATGCGAGTATTCCGCAAAACAAACAGCGTCGGTATTGAATACTATGACAACAGCCTGCAGATTACAGACAAAAGAGAAATTCCCATGGAGCTTCCTTTATGGGGTGGTTTTTATGCAGGATCTGATGGATATTACCTGGTAGAGGGACAAAATAACACCGCCGAAGATAATTCCGCCGAGGTTATCCGTGTCATCCGATATGATACAAACTGGAATCGCAGCGGTGCGGCTTCCATTACAAGCAATCCGGATTTATTTGGAGGAGAGGTTCGCTATCCATTCGATTACGGATGTGTGGAAATGACAGAAACCAACGGAACTCTCTATATTGTAACCGGTCATGAAGGCTATGTAGATGAATCTGTTGGACAGGGACATCAGGGATTCCTTATGATTGCCGTTGACCAGGCTTCCATGACCGGAAAGATCGTAAGCTGTGATCTGTGGCACTCCTTTGCCCAGTATATCAAATCGCAGTCCTCTTATCTGTATGTTCTGGAGCAAAGCGAAGGTTCCCGCTGTACCAAACTTTCCAGATACGACAGTACCACCCTTGATGAAAAAACTATCGAGCTTCTTCCTTATGGTGGTTCCCGTACTTCCGTATGGGCACTGAACTGCTACGCAAGCGTAGATGGTATGGCTGTTTCTGCTGACAGTGTACTGTGTATCGGAACGACCATCGACCAGTCCCAGTATGACAATGTGACAAGTGACACTCCTCATAATATTTACCTTACAATTACTCCTGTTTCCGATTTTTCAAAAGAAGCAACCTCTGTAAAATACCTTACCAACTACACTGGCAATGGAAAGAGTTTTATGGGGGTAAAGATCACTCCAATCACAGAAAACCGTTTCATGATTTCCTGGGAAGAATATGAAAATACAGACGATTCTTCGTCAGAAAATTACGCATCTGCTGATGATTCTCTTTCTTCCAGTACTCTTCATTACCTCTTTGTTGATGGTAAGGGAAATGTACTTAGCAGGGAATACACCACTGCTGCGCCCGTATCCGACTGCCAGCCTGTCGTTAAAGATTCCAAGGTTGTTTACTACGCCTCCAATGCCAATACTGTTAATTTTTACTCTATTGATGCAAATGACGGCACAGCCTCCAAAAAGATTTACCGTACTGCAGGTGAAAATGCTACCTGGGATTTTGCAAATGGTGTTCTCACCATTTCCGGTCAGGGTGCACTTAATATCTCCACGGATGAAAACGATCGTTTCCCCGTTTCGTCCACTCAGGGCGGCTACAGTTTCTGGAGCGGCACGGCATGGAAGTCCATGAAAAATCAGGTAAAAAAAATAGTTATAAAATCCGGGATTACCAGTATTTCAGAAAATGCATTTAATTATCTGCCCAATCTGAAGGAAGTCGTAATTGAAAACGGTGTCCACACTATTGGAAAGGAAGCTTTTGCTTTCTGTTCTAATCTTGAAACAGTCACTCTGCCAGACAGCGTAATCAACATCGGGGATGACATTGTATGGGAAGGCTCCTACTGGTATTCCGGCGGTCATGTATACTACGCCACCATTTATGCCTCCTCTAACTCAGCTGCCATTACATATGCACGTAAGAATAACATTGGTTATGCCTGCGACCTTTCTCAGGCATCTGTAACCGGAGTTAAAGCGACTTATGCTTATACTGGAAAAGCTCTAAAACCAGTTCCAACTATTACTCTTGGAAAGCAAAAACTTATAGAAGGACAGGATTATAAAGTTACCTACAGCAATAACAAAAAAGTCGGAACTGCCACTGTAACCATTACAGGCCAGAACAACTATTTTGGAACTATTACCTTAGATTTCCAGATTACCTCAAGTTCAAATAACAAAGATGATAAACCTCAGACTACAGTAGTGAAATCCTTCAGTGATTCTTACAATGTCTACACAGTTAATAAAAATGGTACCTCTGTTACTTTAAAGCGGTCAAAGTCCAAAGCCATCACGACTGCAGCAATTCCTTCCTCTGTGAAGGCAAACGGTCGGACCTATAAAGTCACAGCCATTGCTTCCGGAGCTTTCAAAAACTGCCGGAAGCTAAGACAAGTAACCATTGCCAGGAATATTTCTTCCATCGGCACCAGTGCTTTCCAGGGCTGCAGTGCTTTACGGACTGTAAAGATTGGCTCCAAAGTTTCTTCCATTGGCAAAAAAGCATTCTACGACTGCAAGGCCCTTACTTCTGTCAGCATTCAGTCCAAGAAGCTTACCTCCGGTACCGTAGGAAAAAGTGCTTTCACCAAAGCCGGCAGAAACAACTACAAGAAGCTGAAAGTAAAAGTACCAGCAAGCAAGCTTTCCGCCTACAAAAAGCTCTTCAAGAGTAAGGGACTTTCTGCAAAAGCAAAAATCAGTAAATAAGCCATTTTTCTTTATGAAGCAGCTGCCATATAACAAATGAAGGGAGATGTGAAAAAACTCAATCGAGTTTTTTCACATCCCCCTGTTTTCTTTTTTGTCTGAATTTAAAGCTTCGAAGCATTCAAGATATAATTCTCCAAAGCCATTCGGCTAATCTTCCAGGTAGATCCCATGCGGAATCCATTCAGCTTTCCGGTATTAAGCAATTCATAAACTCTGTTCTTTCCCACTCCAAGATATTCAGCAACTTCTGAGACACTTAAAACAGTTAAAATAGAATTTTCCTTCTCTGCTGGTACTGAATTAGATGTAGTTGACATAATAGTTACCTCCTCATATAATCAAGTGTTTTTTATTGAAAATTCAAGGTTTTTCAACCTTTCATATCTCAGTGAATAAGCCACAGCTATGAGCATTTCGATGTATCAGGTACTGAAATAGCGGTTGAATGGTATACGAAATAAAACGTCATTGATTTTCGCTTTACTGGCCTTGTGTATACCCTTCCCTCTATGGCAGCTAACCTCCTATATCCACCAGGATCATCTCTGTCTCCAGAGGTCCTAACTTCCTTCGTCCTGCCTGCCCATAACCAGGGTGTCAGCTATGCTCCTATACGGGGTCTCGCCCCATGGAAAATATTCCTGCCGACTACTGGCTCATTCTTTGTATTATTGATTACTGACTCGCTTCCTGTTCCAGCACTGTGATCAGTGGACGTTATCTGTTACATTCTGCTTAATTCAGTGGCTGTCCACTTGACAGCCCCCATTACAGTTACTTGTCTTTCTTACGCAGCCTGTAGATAAACTGCCGGTCTCTTGATGTCACTGACCATCTTTTTCGGATCATAATCCACACCTTTTGTCAGCATGGCATTTACGAGCTTCTGGAAGAGGACATTATGGGCTCCGATATGTCTCTTAGTGAGAAGAACGAGAGGTTATCTCGACTCATTAAGATGAGAGAAAAGAAAGCAAACATTATGCTTGTAGGTTCTACTGGAAGTGGAAAGAGCTCGACAATCAATGCATTGTTCAGTATGCAGGTTGCTGAGGTTGGAGTAGGTGTAGATCCAGAGACAAGCAACATTACGAGCTACACTTTAGATAATCTCACTATTTGGGATACACCAGGTTTAGGTGATGGAATCGAAAATGATAAGGGTAAAATGCCTGGAAAGGATGTAACAACTATGAATAGAGTGATTTTAATGGGAAGACTAACAAAGAATCCGGAGATCAACTATGCCGGAAAAGATAATGATATGGCAGTAGCCAGATATACTCTGGCAATTGTTACCGGTAAACCGTAACGAGCAATCCTCTTCCTGTTTTGCTAAAAAAATCTCATTGCGTATTTAGACACAATATGCTTATAATGAGTCTATGGCAAAAGACCTTAAAGCTGTCCAATACAACTGAAGTTTTACGGGCAGGATTCTTATTCAAAATGTGAACTGCGGAGGAAATCATGATGAAGAAAAAAATTATTAAGCTGTTCGCAATACTGGCGGCTGTTTTTCTGGGATCCCTGGAGGTGGGATGGCGCTTTTTTAACATGGTGGTCTGCTGCAAAAGGGGAGAGCAGAAAAAGGAAAGAAAGAAATGGTTTGAACTGTCGCATATCAGGGAAAATCATCCACAGAACGGTTATGCCAGAGAATATAATGAGAGTAAGGCATGGTGCTTTGAACAGAAAATGCAGGACTGTTATATCAAAAGTATTGACGGATTAAAACTACATGCATTATATCTTCCTGCTGAAGCTGCGAAACGGATCGTCATATTAAGTCATGGATATCGTGGCAGCCGGTTTGGTACGTTGTCTTTTATGGCGAAATATCTGCATGAGCATCAGTGTGATGTCCTGTTTATAGAGCATCGTTGCTGCGGTGACAGCGAGGGAAACTATATTACTTTTGGAGCAAAGGAACAATGGGATGTGCAGCAATGGGCAGTATATATGGCTGAACGAAACAAAGAAAAGCTTCCGATTTACCTGTACGGACAATCCATGGGTGCAGCTTCTGTGCTGATGGCATCAGGACATACACTTCCACCGGAGGTGAAAGGCCTGATTGCGGACTGTGGTTTTCAGTCTATGGAAAGGCAGATGCGTGATATGGCAGCTAACTGGTTTCACCTGCATCATATTCCGTTGCTTCTGATGGAACTGGACTGGTTCTGTTCTCTTGTGGCTGGATTTCATA
Source organism: Ruminococcus sp. D54t1_190329_F1 (assembly GCF_015551645.1). Classification (NCBI taxonomy): domain Bacteria; kingdom Bacillati; phylum Bacillota; class Clostridia; order Eubacteriales; family Oscillospiraceae; genus Ruminococcus; species Ruminococcus sp. D54t1_190329_F1. The sequence continues at coordinate 79,572 of NZ_JADNDC010000010.1, read as the reverse complement.
TGAAAGATGCAGATACTACAGAAGCCATGAAAAAAAATAAAAGACCGGTTCTCTTTTTCCATGGAGAGAAGGACACCTATGTATATCCCAATAACTCTTTTCAGAACTATATGCTCTGCAGGGCAGAGAAGGAACTGGTGATCATACCGGGAGCTCGGCATCTGTGCAGTGCCTATGCAGATCCGGAACTGTATCAGCATAAGATGATGGAATTTTTTGAAAAATACGATTAAATGAAAAAATCTTGACCGGGATTTATCAGACATAGTACATAGCAGGAAATACACCTTTGAACTGCTAGAGCCTGTTTGAAAAATCATTCCCGCAATCTGCACGCCCCACTTTGCGGTATATTTCACCCGAATTCGGTTGCCGTAGCCCGCTACGGCGCCCTCATCCGGGTGAAATCTCCCACAAATTGTGACGCACATCTTGCAGAAAGCCTTTTTCAAACACGCTCTAGTACATCGAAAATTAAGTTTCTGCTATATTGACGTAGGATGATTTCTTCATATGCAAGGCGGAGGAAGGAGGCGTAGCGGTGGCTACGGCGACTGACGACAACGCAGCAGATGAAAAATCAGACAAGTCAATATGGCAGTTACTTAATTTTCGATGTACTATGTTAAATGTATGATAAGTTCCGGTCAATTTTTTATAAAGTGTTCATTAAGTCTTCAGGGTACTGGTATTTCCTGAGAAGGTATGATATTTTTTCACCTGAAGCATACATACAATGTTTTCTGTCCCGGATAAAGAGGAAAATCGGGACAATGGAGGTTATTTATTATATGAGAAATTATTATCCTTTGACGGCAGCTCAGAAAATGCATCACAACTGGATTCTGGATTATGGTACACAGCAGGTATCTGGCGTAAGCGTTGTGGCTTCTGTACAGGCAGAACTGGATTTTGGATTATTAAAAAAATGTATTCAGATGGAAACAGAGCGTTCCGGTTGTACCAGAGTCCGTTTTACAAAGCCGGATAAAGAAGGAAATGTAAAACAGTATATCGAAAAACAGGACCCGCGTGATATTGAGCTGAAGGATCTGTCAGGAATGGAAAGTCTGGCAAAGGCAGATGAGCTGATGCAGCAGTGGGCATATGAAACATTTGATGGAAATAATATTCCCATGTGTGAATTTACTATGCTGAAGCTTCCGGAAGGATACAATGGTTTCTTTTTACATATGGATCACAGACTGATTGATTCCTGTGGACTTGTAGTTATGATCGAAGATCTGTTCCAATTATATACGCATTACAGATATGGAACAGCCTGTCCTCAGGAACTGGTAGATTTTGAAACGGTTCTGAAAAAAGACCTGGCAAAGGCGGGCAATGAAAAGCGTTTTGCAAAAGATAAAAAATTCTGGGATGACCAGCTGGATGCACTGGGTGAGCCGTTATATTCTGATATTCAGGGACCGTCCGTATTGGAGGAAGCAAGAAAACGCCATGGAAATCCGAAGCTTCGTGCTTCTGACATTGAGATGAACGAGCTGTTTGTTGCAGTAAAGGATTATCATCTGGAACCGTATGCGACACAGAACCTGATGGATTTCTGTATGAATCATCAGCTTTCTATGACAAATCTGCTTCTGCTTGGTATCCGTACTTATCTGTCAAAAGTAAATAATGGACAGGAGGATATTACAATCCAGAATTTTATATCCAGACGTTCTACCCATGACGAATGGACTTCAGGAGGAAGCCGAACCATTATGTTTCCATGCAGAACAGTGATCTCACCAGAGACAGATTTTCTTTCGGCAGCTTATGAAATCCAGAATATGCAGAATCGAATTTATATGCACAGCAATTATGATCCGGCATTTATTGTGGATGAGATGAGAAAAAGATATCATACACCGGAGCATACCAGTTATGAAAGCTGCTATCTGACCTATCAGCCAATGCCGGTGAAGGTGGAGAATGAAATGCTTGGAACTATTCGCCAGCATGCCAAATGGTTTGCAAACGGTGCTGCAACCAAGAAAATGTATCTGACCGTATCTCACACCGAGGATGGGGGAATGAACTTCTCCTATCATTATCAGACTGCGCATCTGGAGGAGCATGACATGGAACTGTTGTATTATTATATGATGCGTATTCTTTTTAAAGGGATTGCAGAGCCGGATATGAGCATTGGAGAGATTATGGAACAGGTATAAAGAGCAACAGGTTCCACAAAGCCTGAAAGGTTAAGCGTGGTTAACGAGAACTTGTCGGCATTGTTTTTATAGAAATCAAAAATCAGGAGGAAATGGAATGAGTCAGGAAATGGAATTTAAAAATATTGTGGCGCAGTACAGTAAAGTGAAACCGGAAGAGATGACAGGTGAGATGAGATTTCGTGAGGATCTGGGATTTACTTCCCTGGATTTTATGTCTTTCCTGGGTGAGCTTGAGGATACCTTTGATATTGAACTGGATGAAAACGAAGTGACAAAAATTATAACTCTTGAGGAGGCACTTAAGCTTCTTGAGGAGCTTCAGTAGGACTTAACGTTACTGTTCCCGGAGTGAACAGTAAGAATTAACAGAGTGTCAGTTCACTGAACAGTGAAGGAGGAAAAATATGCTGATCAGGAATATATTAGAAGGAAGTGTACAGAAATTTGGCGAAGTCAAAGCAGTAAAATGGCTTAACCGAAAAGAAGTTCTGGAGAAAAGCTACAGCGAAATGATGAAAAACGTGATTTCTACCAGAAAAGGACTTCTTGCAGAAGGGTTTGAGGGAAAACATATTGCATTAATCGGAACCAGTTCTGTAGAATGGATCGAAAGCTATCTGGGAATTATTACAGGATGCACTACAGCGGTGCCGCTGGATGCTGCACTCCCGTGTGAAGAACTGATCGACCTGATAAATCGCTCCGATTCCGAAGCACTCTTCTTAAGTCCGAAACACAGACCATATCTGGAAGCATTTCTTGCAAACTGTCCGAAGCTTCAGAAGGTGTGGATGCTCCAGAAAGAGGTGGAGGATCTGCCTTCAGGAGTGTACAGTATCAATGAGCTGAGAGATATGGGAAAGAGTGCAGCAGAAGATGCTTCCTGTCCGGATGCAGAAGCTATTGCGACTATTATCTTTACTTCCGGAACCACAGGAAAGAGCAAAGGGGTTATGCTGACACAGAATAATCTGGCATCCAACGTTGAGGCAGTTAAGATTTCAGCAGAGCCTGGAACTGCCATGCTCAGTGTACTTCCAATCCATCATGCATTCTGCCTTGTCATGGACTGGCTGAAAGGATTTTCTCAGGGGGCAACTATCTGTATCAATGACTCCCTGCTTCATATGGTCAGAAATATGAGCATTTTTAAACCAGATATCATGCTCATGGTTCCGATGATGATTGAGACAATTTATAAGAGACTGGCGGCTGCTGATCCGGAAATCCCGAAGGCGGTTCTTGCAGAAAAAGTATTCGGCGGAAAACTGCAGACGATTTTTACCGGCGGGGCACATCTGGATCCGTACTATATTGACCGTTTTGCAGAATATGGCGTTCAGATACTGGAAGGATATGGCATGTCGGAATGTTCTCCTGTTATCAGTAATAATACACCGGAAAATCATAAACCGGGTTCTATCGGAAAACCACTTGAGAATGTGGAGATAAAGTTTGAAAACGGGGAGATTCTGGTAAAGGGTACAAGTGTTATGAAAGGGTACTATCAGATGCCGGAGGAGACAGCGGAAACACTGAAGGATGGCTGGCTGCATACAGGCGACAAGGGCTATATGGATGAAGATGGATACCTCTTTATTAACGGTCGTGTGAAAAATCTGATCATTCTCTCCAATGGGGAAAATGTATCACCAGAAGAACTTGAGAACAAGCTTGCGCTGAACCCGCTTGTTGCGGAAGTGATTGTAACAGGTGAAGAGAATGGTCTGACAGCACGCATCTATCCGGAACAGGCAGTTGTGGAGGCAAAGGCACTGGATACTGAGATGATTCGTTTACAGCTTCAGGCATTTCTGGATGAATACAATAAAAATCAGCCGACCTACCGTCGTATTACAGGTCTGGTGATCCGGAAAAATCCGTTTATACGCAGTACAACAAAGAAAATCAGGAGACAGGATGTCCTGATTGATGAGCCACAGGCATAAGAAAAAACCCGTCTGAGTGAATTGCTTAGACGGGTTTTTCTTATGCCTGTTTGAAAGAGCATTCCCGCAATCTGCACGCCCCACTTTGTGGGAATGCTTTTACAAACACGTCAGGATAAAAGTGGCAGCATGCCAGTCAGAAAAACCTGAGTCAGAATCTCTGCAATGACTTCTGGTTCAAGATCAAAATGATCCCGGGTCCATTTGTGAAGAACACCGATCGTGCTGCCGATCGCACAGGTGATCACATAAGATATTTCCTCTTTTGTGTGTCTGCCGGGTCTGGCACTGGAGGTAGTAGCGGTGACATAGTGATGAAGCATAGTCAGCATTTTTTCAAAAAGATCATTCCCATGGGGGGTGCTCAGAAGACTGGAAAGGAAAGGATTTTCCATTGTATAGCGGCAAAGTGTCAGAAAATAGGACTGACAGATATCCCGGTCATTTTCAGGATGAAATTTTTCCATTATAGAAAAAACATCCTGGATCGTCTTTTCCTCAACAGCGGATACAAGAGAGGGAATGTCTTGATAATGATTATAAAAAGTGCTTCTCGCGATACCGGCTGTCTTAGTGATATCGGATACTGTGATCTGATCAGGAGTTTTTTTCTTTAGAAGTTTAAAAAAAGCACCCAGGATGGCTTCATCCGCCACAGAATATCTTTCGTCAGGAAATGAATTTTGCATAGTCGCTTCCCTCCCAATATTTTATCAATAAATATAAGGATATGAGTGGCAAAAGACCTTTTGACTCTCATATCATGTATATATGGAAATCTGGAAAATGTTTATTTCTCTATTTCATAGGCAGGAATCAATATACATGCGCAGAAGTTTTCCAATGGCTGGAAACATTTGATAATAAGTTCACGATGAATCCTGGCACTGTAAGTCTTGAGACGACAGCTTCCGCCATTCAAGGCAACATCTGTATATGCGGCAAGGAGCTTCTTATCTCCGTTGGGAAATGCCTGATAAAAAGACTGGTCAAGTATTTCCAGAGTATCCATGCCTTCCAGAAGAAGCATTTCTTTATTGCAATAGCGGAAAACGAAGTCAATTCCAGTTCCGTTTTTATTAAAAATCAGTTCGATTACACAAAAAGCAAGGGGCATATCATCTAATACAGAAAAACGCGTACGAATATTTGGAGATAAAGTCTTGGCAGGATCCTGATGCAAAGATTTGTTCAGAAATTTGTGAGTGGCTGCGCCACGCTTACGTCCTTCCAGACGCACGCCATCCTTCATATGATAGGTGCAGTTCTCAATATGATCAATCTGTCCTCTGGAAACCACGGTGCCTTTATTTATGGAAATATAATCATAAGGTATAAGAATTTCATATAAATCTTTGACTGTGATAAAAGTTTTCACAACTCGTCCATCGGTCATATAAATGCAGGTCTTATTCGCCTGTCTGAGCAGATATTTAATATTACTGATATGGATATTGTTTTTCCTTAAAAATTTCATGATTTTTTCATCCATATAAATATCCCTCCGGTTATTAGTGTAAGGTAGAAGATGTCAGGTTACTATATTTCTGACATTGCTATCTGCAGATAATGAAATAAGTATACCATAAACGTAAAGATTTTACCAGTGTAATTGGGTAAAATATAAGGCTGCATGATCTGTATGCATCGTGATTTGTTTTGGGTGAAAAGAGCGCATAAAATCCGGTTTTTTCAGATGAAAAAATGTGCGGATATTATAAATGAAAAGCGAATTTTGTGATAATTTTACAATAAAATATGATATTTTCGAAAATAATTTCGGAACAGATAAATATATCATAAATACTGTAAAAAGACAGGGATTTTGGCATTAAACGTTTCTGCAATAAGTAATTAAAAAGGTATCACAACCGGAAGTGAAAGGTTGCGATACCTTTTTGCGTCAAACTGAAAATCGTTTTACCAGATTTGCCGAAACTTCAATTTTACAGGTATGCTGCCGGGGTTCGTTTATTTGAGAGAGAAGCTCTCTGGCGGCAACCTGTCCCATATAATGACGAGGGATGCTGATACTGGTAAGGGAGGGGTCGATAATGCGTCCCTCAGAGATATTGTCGAAGCCTACAATTGCCACCTGCTTCGGCACCTTGTAGCCTCTGAGACGCAAGGCCTTAATGGTTCCGATTGCAATCAGGTCATTGTCCGCAAAATAACAGTCTGCCAGAGTATCTCCCCTGTCAATAATTGCAAGCATATCTGCCATTGCTCCATCAATGGTTGGAGAAAGCTGGTGGATAATACAGCGGGAACGGGACATTCCGTTATCATGGACAGCATGATAAAATCCCTCCAGGCGCTCTGAAAAGTTGCGGAGAGGATAAGCAGACTGCAGGTATCCAGGCTGCTTCATTCTCCGGCTGATCAGATAATCGGTAGCCAGATAAGCTCCCTGACGGTTATTGGGAACAACATAATTACAGTTAAGGTTTTCAAAATAGGCGTCTAGGATCACCACCGGAAAAGGAAGCTTCAGGAAAGGCCGGACCATTTCTTCCCGCATTTCAGTACCAAACAAAATAATTCCAACGCAGTCAGTAGTTCTTAAATCCCCCAGATAATGCTCCAGATTATCCCGCTTTTCATAAAATGTGATTACTTTCAGTTTATAATTATCTTTTTGCACTACGGATTCCATACCCTCCACCATAGCATCAAAAATAGGAGAATAGGACATGATGGCATTATGGGAACGATAGCTTACCGCGTAAATGCTTCCGGCTTTATTTTTCTTTAGAGAAAGTTTGGTAAAGTCGTAGCCGTATTTTTCCGCAGCTTCTACCACCAGCCGGCGGGTTTCAGTGCTGACTCCGGGCTTATTATTCAGCGCCATGGAGACGGCAGTCTGTGAAAGATTCAGTTTTCTGGCCAGTTCTTTAGCAGTAATGGACATTTGCGGCACCTCCCGGAGTGGTATTTAGTAAAGTATCTGCTGTTTAGGGCAGAAAGTTGGTTTTCTGTGGAAACTGTTCATATTTCTTTGGCAGAAGTTTTTTCTGTTGTATATATTGTACTTCTTAATTGAAAAATAAACAATATATTTGCGAAAAATAAAGCGAAAATAAAGTCAAAAACACTTTATTTTTTATTGGAATAAAGCTGAAAGAGACCTATACTAGAGCTACAAAGAAAAGCAAACAGAATATCTGGGTAAGTAATAAAGAAAAAGATTTTACAGCTAAGAAAAACCAAAAGAAAATAATAAATATAAACAAGGAGGAATACCAGAATGGCAAAGATCAAAATCGGCTACGCGCCAACCAGACGAAGTATTTTCAGTGCACCGGATGCAGTTAAGTATCGTGGACTTACTGCAGACAGATTAAAAGAATTAGGAATCGATTTTGTAGACATCACAGACGTAAATGATGAGGGCCTTCTTTATGACGAGGCTGGCCGCATTAAGATTGCAGAGAAATTCAAAAAAGAGAAAATCGACGGACTTTTCCTTCCACACTGCAATTTCGGAACTGAGTTTGAATGCGCAAGACTTGCAAAAGAGTTAAATGTACCGGTTCTTCTGTGGGGACCTCTTGATGAGAGACCAGACGAGAATGGTGTCCGTCTTCGTGATACACAGTGCGGACTTTTTGCAACAGGTAAAGTCCTCAGAAGATTCCGCGTTCCATTTACATACATGACAAACTGCAGACTGAATGATCCGGTATTCGAGCGTGGACTTCGTGATTTCATGGCTGTCTGTAATGTAGTAAAAACCTTCCGCAACATGAGAATCCTTCAGATTTCCACAAGACCATACGAGTTCTGGTCCACCATGTGCAACGAAGGTGAGCTCCTTGAGAAATTCAACATCCAGCTGACACCAATCCCAATGCCAGAGCTGACAGATGAGATGAAGAAAGCAAAAGCAGAGGGAACAGAGGTTGCAAAGGTTGTGGAATACTGCCGCCAGAACATGGAAATCTGTGTAAAAGACAACGAGCTTGAGAATGTAGCAGCTCTTAAGGTTGCTATGGGAAATCTTATTAAGAAATACGGCTGCCAGGCAGCTGCAATCCAGTGCTGGAACCAGCTGCAGAGCGAGATCGGAATCATGCCATGTGCAGCAAATGCACTTCTCAATGAAGAAGGAATTCCGGTTGTATGTGAGACCGATATTCACGGTGCAATTACCGCTCTTCTTGTTGAGGCAGCAGCACTTGATGACACAAGAAGCTTCTTCGCAGACTGGACCATCCGCCATCCTGATATTGAGAACGGCGAGCTCCTTCAGCACTGCGGACCATGGCCAATCTCTGTTGCAAGAGAGACACCGAAGCTTACTTATCCGCTGGCATTCAGCCATCCGGGAAGCATTACAGCTGAGGCAAAGCATGGTGAAGTGACACTGGCACGTTTCGACGGTGATAACGGAGAATACTCCATGCTCCTCGGAAAAGCAAAAGGCGTTGACGGACCGAAAGGTATGGGAACTTACCTCTGGGTTGAGGTTGAGAACATCAAACGTCTGGAAGCCAAGATTGTAGAAGGACCATATATCCATCACTGTGTAGGTATCCATAAAGATGTAGTTCCGGTACTTTACGAGGCATGCAAATACATGGGAATCACTCCTGATTTATATGATCCTATTGAAGAAGATGTGAAAGCATATTTAAGAGGTGAATGAGAATGGAAAATTTAAAGGCAAAATCTTTTGACTTAAGAAAAGATACTGTAGACATTATCGTTGCCGGAAAGGGCGGTCATATTGGCGGCGACATGAGTGTGATCGATACTTTGATGAGCCTGTATTTCTGCCAGATGAACATTTCTCCGGAAAACATGGATGACCCGAATCGCGACCGTTTCGTACTCAGCAAAGGTCATTCTGTAGAGGCGTACTACGCTGTACTTGCAGCAAAGGGCTTTCTGGACCTGGAAGATATTAAAGCACATTTTTCAAAATTTGGTTCCAAATATATCGGACACCCGAACAATAAGCTTCCTGGAATCGAGATGAACTCAGGTTCTCTGGGACATGGACTTCCGGTATGCGTAGGCATGGCTCTTGCAGGCAAAAAAGATAACAGAGATTACCGTGTTTACACCGTAATGGGTGATGGTGAGCTGGCAGAGGGTTCTGTATGGGAGGGCTTCATGGCAGGACATCAGTACAAGCTGGACAATCTTTGCGCAGTAATCGACCGTAACCGTCTTCAGATTTCCGGAAATACAGAGGACGTTATGGGACATGATGATCTCCATGAGCGTATCCGTTCTTTCGGATGGCATGTGATCGATGTAAAAGACGGAAACGATATTGACCAGTTAAATGCTGCTTTTGAAGAAGCAAAAACTGTAAAAGGCAAACCAACCGCTGTAATTGCCAACACTGTAAAAGGCTGTGGCTCTTCCGTAATGGAAAACAAGGCAAACTGGCATCACAAGGTTCCAACACAGGAAGAATATGATCAGATCATCGCGGATTTTGCAGCAAGAAAGGAGGCCGCTCTTCATGAATAAGATTCCAAACAGACAGGCCATCTGTGAAGTTTTGATGGATAAAGCAAAAGAAGACAAAGATATTATGGTGCTTTGCAGCGATTCCAGAGGATCCGCTTCCATGACACCATTTGCAGATAATTTCCCGGATCAGTTTATTGAGACCGGTATTGCAGAGCAGAATCTGGTAAGTATTTCCGCAGGTCTTGCAAAATGTGGAAAGAAGCCATTTGCATGCTCACCGGCCTGCTTCTTATCCACAAGAAGCTACGAGCAGGCCAAGGTTGACGTGGCATACTCCAATACAAATGTTACGCTGATCGGTATCAGTGGTGGTATCAGCTACGGCGCACTTGGAATGAGCCATCATTCTGCACAGGATATCGCAGCTATGTCCGCAATCCCGAATATGAGAGTTTACCTTCCAAGTGATCGTCATCAGACAAAGCATCTGATCGAGGCTCTGTTGAAGGATGAGAAACCATCTTACATCCGTGTTGGAAGAAATCCGGTTGAGGATATTTATACAGAAGACAACTGCCCATTTGAAATGGACAAGGCAACTGTTCTGAAAGAGGGAACAGATGTGGCAATTATCGCCTGCGGCGAGATGGTGCGCCCGGCATTTGCAGCAGCCAAGTTACTGGAGGAGCAGGGAATTTCCGCAACTGTACTGGATATGTACTGCGTGAAACCGCTTGACGCTGAAGGCGTTGTAAAAGCTGCCAAGAATGCAAAGGCAGTGATCACGGTAGAAGAGCACGCACCATTTGGAGGACTTGGCTCCATGGTTGCACAGGTTGTTGGTGCAGAATGCCCGAGAAAAGTGGTGAACATGGCTCTTCCGGATGCTCCGGTTATCACAGGCACTTCACAGGAAGTATTTGATTACTATGGATTAAATGCTGAAGGTATTGCGAAGAAGGCTGTAGAAGCTCTGAAATAGAAATTAAATAAGAAACAAATTTAAGCGTGACTGACAGACTGCGTGGATGCAGAACCAGGATGCTGCTTAGAAGTGCTGCCCGATTGGGCGTGCTTCTGAGCAGTCTGGTCAGGCACGCTTATTATTTAGTTACAAAACAGACTTAAGGTACAGAGATGTTGATTTTAGAGAATATAAAAGTTTTAAGAGGATAGTAAACATGGCAAAATATATTATTAGTATTGATCAGAGTACCCAGGGTACCAAGGCGCTCCTTTTCGATGAGACAGGAAGCATTATGCGCCGTACTGACCGCCCTCACAGGCAGATCATCAATGAAAAGGGCTGGGTTTCCCATGATCCAGAGGAAATTTACAGCAATGTTCTGGAGGTTGTGAAAGAGCTTCTGGAGGGGGTAGAGAAGGAATATGTAGTTGGGCTGGGAATCAGTAACCAGCGTGAAACTTCTCTTGCATGGAACCGCGTCACCGGTAAGCCTTACGGAAATGCAGTTGTATGGCAGTGCGCCCGTGCCGTGGATATCTGTGCACGTGTGGAAAAGGCTGGCGCAGCAGAGCTGATCCGCCAGAAAACAGGAATGAATCTTTCCCCTTATTTTCCGGCTTCCAAGATCGCATGGCTTCTGGAAAATGAAGAGGGCGCAAAAGCGGCGGCAGAGCGTCATGAAATCTGCCATGGCACTATTGACAGCTGGCTGGTTTACAAGCTGACAGGGGGCAAAGAATACAGAACCGATTATTCCAATGCTTCCAGAACACAGCTTTTCAATATTTTTGATCTGAAATGGGATGAAGAAATTTGCGGATTATTTGGTATTGATCCGGCAAATATGGCAGAGGTTACGGATTCCGATGCCTGCTTCGGCGAAACGGATTTCGAGGGACTTCTTCCTCATAAGATTCCAATCCATGGCGTAATGGGCGATTCCCACGGCTCTCTTTTTGGACAGGGATGTTTGCAGCCTGGTATGATCAAATCCACTTATGGAACCGGTTCTTCTATTATGATGAATATTGGGGAGAAGCCGATTCTCAGTACTCATGGGGTTGTTACTTCTCTTGCGTGGAAAATCGGCGGCAAGGTTAACTATGTGCTTGAAGGCAATCTGAACTATACAGGCGCTGTGATTACCTGGCTGAAGGACGATCTTCAGATCATTTCTTCTCCTGGAGAGACCGGTAAACTGGCGAAAGAGGCCATTCAGGAGGACAGCCTGTATCTGGTTCCTGCATTCAGCGGTCTTGGCGCTCCTTACTGGGACAGCGAGGCGAGAGCTTCTGTTGTAGGCATGAGCCGTACTACCCGCAAGGCTGAGTTTGTAAGAGCGGCACTTGAATGTATTGCCTATCAGATTACAGATGTTGTACAGGCTATGTCTGAGGATGCTGGTGTTCCGGTGAAGGAGCTTCGCGTAGATGGCGGTCCGACCCGAAACGACTATCTGATGCAGTTTCAGAGCAATATTGCAGACGCCGGAGTACTGGTTCCGGATTCCGAGGAGCTTTCCGCTATCGGACCGGCCTATGCGGCAGGATTACAGCTTGGTGTCTGGGATGAAAGTATTTTTGGAAAATTAAACCGTGTGTCCTATAAACCGGACATGGAAGTGGAAAAACGTGAGCAGAAGTATGCAGGATGGAAGAAAGCAGTTGCTTCTGTGATCACAAACAAATAAATTTATTTAAGGGTACAAGCAGGAGGGACAGCGCGGTTAGAAACTACGCCGTCCCTTTTTGTCTGTATGGTGGCTGCATCGCTAAATAAATGTGACACTAAATAAAGAAATTGGACTTGACGGTGGAGGCCCTGTAATCGTAAAATTTTTGTATAAACTATAAAAGGATGGAGTGGGTTTTGATACTTTAATAGGGCAAAATTCACAAGTGAAAATACAAAGCCAGGGAGAAAGTTTCCGGAGCTTTGTGAAAACGCAGAGCGTATTTGAAAAGGCTCTATACTGGTTAAGAGAAGGAGAACAGAGAAATGAAATTAGGAATTGTTTATACAAGTACCACACCAGAGCTGATTGAGTGTGTAAATGAAGAAATCAAAAAAAATCTTGGCGATGCACCGGAAATCTTGAATTATCAGGATCCGTCTATTCTGGCAGAAGTAAGAGAGCATGGATATGTAACAGCAGGCGCAGCAGCCCGTCTTGTAGGAATGTATATGCAGGCTGTTTCTGACGGTGCAGATGCGGTTTTGAACTGCTGCTCTTCTGTTGGCGAGGTTGCAGATGCGGCTCAGGATATTGGCCGTTATACCGGTATTCCGATTGTCCGTATTGATGAGGAGATGTGCCGCGAGGCAGCCCGCCTTGGCAAGAGAGTGGGCGTTCTGGCTACATTGCCTACCACCCTGGAACCAACTAAGAATACAGTTTCCCGTGTGGCAAGAGAGATGAATCGCCATGTAGAGCTGGTGGATGGCCTGGTAGATGCTTTTGGTGCAGACCAGGATAAATTTAAGGCACTTCTTTGCGGAAAAGCTACTGAGATCGCAGACCAGGTAGACGTAATTCTTCTGGCACAGGGCTCTATGGCCTATGCAGAGGATGCAATCCACGAGAAGATCGGCAAACCGGTACTTTCCAGCCCGCGCTTTGGAGCACAGGCACTTGCAGCAGCATTGAAAGCGAAAGGCTTATAAAGAATAATATATGGAATATCGCGGAGCAGCTGACTTTCCTATATGGTGATGTCGCTGATAGGCGACATGTCCGTTTAATCAGAATATGAAATTACAGAAGGAGAATAATCATGCTGACAGATACAACCAGATCCCCCTACGCGAAGGTTCATGCCCTGGATGGTATGAAAGTAAAGTGGACCGGCGGCCTTTGGAAAGAACGCTTTGACACTTGCGCAAACAGTACCGTGCCTCAGCTGAAGCACATGTTTGACAGTAAAGATATCAGTCATGTAGTAGAGAATTTTAAAATTTGTGCCGGCGATGCAGAGGGAGATTTTGACGGAACCGTTTTTGGAGACGGAGATTTCTATAAATGGATGGAGTCTGCCATCTATACTGCTTACCAGACAGATAATCAGCTGCTGAAGAAAGAAATTGAGAATTATATAGACCTGATCGGCAGAGCACAGCAGCCTGATGGTTATCTTTCCACAAAGCAGATCATCGGGGAGAGAACCGGGAACGGCGTCTCAAGAATGGGCGATATCAATGATTTTGAGGTTTATAATTTCGGTCATATGTTTACAGCAGCGTGTGTGCACAAGAGAATTACCGGAAAGGATAATTTCCTTGCAATAGCGGCGAAGACCGCAGATTATCTGGAGCATCTTTACGAAGAAGCAGAGCGCACCGGAGAAGTTCAGACTGCCGTCTGCCCGTCTCATTATATGGGACTTGTGGAAATGTACCGTACTACTGGTGATAAACGATATCTGAAGCTGGCGAGGCAGGCAATCGCTCTTCGCGACAGTGTAAAAAATGGTATGGATGATAACCAGGATAAGATTACGCTGAAGCAGCATGAAAAGATTCTGGGACATGCTGTACGTGCAAACTATCTCTATGCAGGTGTGGCTGACCTTTGCCTGGAAGAGGAAGATCCGGATTATATGGAGGTTCTCCACAAGGTATGGAGAAGTCTTGTGGATAAAAAGCTTTATATAACAGGCGGATGTGGAGCATTGTATAACGGTGCCTCTCCCTATGGATACTTTTTTGACCATCAGCTTGTGCATCAGGCTTATGGTTATGAATATCAGCTTCCGAATATCACGGCATATAATGAGACCTGTGCATCTCTGGGCGGCGTTTTCTGGGCGTACCGCATGTTCCAGCTGGAACCAAAGGCAGAGTATTTTGATATTCTGGAACGAATGATGTTAAATACCAACCTGGCTGCACTGAGTCTGGATGGTAAGAGATTCTTCTATGAAAACATGTTAAGACGTGCCAAAAAGCTTGATTATAAGCTGATCTGGCCGCTTACCAGAAGCGAATATATTCTCAGCTACTGCTGTCCGCCCAACCTGGCAAGAACCATTGCACAGTCCAGTGAATATGCATATCTGACATCTGATAACAGCGTATGGACTGGTATGTACGGTGCAAGTGAGGCGCAGGTGAAGCTGGAAAATGGTGGAGAATTTACACTTGTGCAGTCTACGGATTATCCATTTGACGGAACGATCCGCTTCACAACAAAGGATGTGAAAGTAAATGCCCCGGTCCATTTAAGACTTCGTGTTCCAGGATGGTCAGCCGGCGGTTCCATTAAGGGCACTGGTGCAGACCGCGGACTGACGAAAGAGGATGCTGGAACTTATCTTGATATTCTGGTGGAAGATCCTCAGAATATGGATGTGCAGCTGAGCCTGGATATGAAGGTTCGCTATACTGTTGCAAACAATATGGTGGAAGAAACTGTGGGACAGGCTGCGATCGAGCGGGGACCATTGGTGTACTGCTGCGAGAGTGTGGATACTCATGCGGCGGATCTGGATGATGTTTACCTGGATCTTAATGCAGAGTTTACTCCTGTGGAGTTTGAAATCCAGGGAAGAAGAATGATGTCTCTTGAAACTGAGGAATATACCATTGACCGCTCTGAATTTGACAGAAATGCGCTTTATCAGCCGTTGAAATATCATGGCATGAGCAGAAAGCATGTACGTCTGATTCCGTATTATGCATGGGATAACCGTGATTATGGAGAAATGAGGATTTGGTTCCCTGTCGTATATACTGTATAATAAATTGAGTTATCACAACCTGGGATATGAATGTAAAAAAATCCTGCTGTGCAGAATCTAGTACATCGAAAATTAAGTTTCTGCTATATTGGCGCAGGATGATTTCTTCATATGCAAGGCGGAGGAAGGAGGCGTAGCGGTGGCTACGGCGACTGACGACAACGCAACAGAATGGAGAGTTATAGAAATTATGGAATGTAAAGTAATTCCTTTCCATACCGTTGAGGAGAGAAGCAAAACAGATGCCGACAAAGCAGAAGCCCTTCTTTCCCAGGCAATGGAAGGTTTTCAAAAAAAATTAGTAGTGCTGGATGATGATCCTACAGGTGTGCAGACCGTTCATGATGTGTCTGTTTATACGGACTGGGAGGAAGAATCCATCCGCAAGGGCTTTGAGGAAAAAGAATCCATGTTTTTTATCCTCACCAATTCCCGCAGCTTTTCTGTGGAAGAGACCACAAAGGTACACCAGGATATTGCCGCACGTGTGGCAAAGGTGGCAGGGGAGCTGGGACAGGATTTCATGATCATTTCCCGTGGAGATTCCACTTTAAGAGGTCATTATCCGCTGGAAACACAGCTTCTGGCGGAAGGACTGGCTGACGGGAATACAGCCGGACCAGAGAAAACGGCAGCAGACAATGGCACTTCTGCAGGGAGCACAGCTGTTGACGGTGAGATCATCTGCCCGTTTTTTCCAGAAGGCGGCCGCTACACAATGGACAATATCCATTATGTAAAAGAGCAGGACAACCTGGTTCCAGCCGGTATGACGGAATTTGCCAGGGACAAAACCTTCGGATATAAATGCTCTGATCTTACGGAATACGTAGAGGAAAAAACAGAAGGAAAGTACCATAAAGAGGACTGTATCACCATTTCCCTGGACGAGCTGAATGTTCTGGATGTGCAGGGAATCAAGGAGAAGCTGATGTCCGCACAGAATATGGCGAAAATTATCGTCAATGCAGTATCTTATGCAGATTTGAAAGTTTTCTGCGCAGCACTGGTGCTTGCAATGAAAGAAGGAAAGCATTACATGGCAAGAACAGCAGCAGCTTTCACCAAAGTAATGGGAAGGATTTCTGACCAGCCTCTTCTTGGAAGAGAGCAGCTGGAGGGTGACACAAAGAACGGAGGAATCGTTCTGATCGGTTCCCATGTAAAGAAGACCACAGACCAGCTGAACTGTCTGAAAGAACTGGACGGACAGGCTGATTTTATGGAATTTCAGGTAAATACCGTATTCGAAGAAAACGGTCTGGAGAAAGAGGTAGAGAGAACGGTGAAGGCAGCAGAGGAGAAAATCCTGTCTGGAAGAACCGTTGTAATTTATACAAGCAGACAGCTTCTTGCGCCGGAGAATATGACTCCGGAAGAGAAACTGCATATTTCTGTAAAAATTTCCAATGCAGTGACCAGTATTATCGGAAAGCTTTCTGTGAAGCCGAAATTCATCATTGCAAAAGGCGGAATCACTTCATCTGACGTAGGAACCAAAGCTCTTCGCGTAAAGAAAGCCCGTGTTATGGGACAGGTGAAGAAAGGAATCCCGGTATGGATGACCGGCGAAGAAAGCAAATTCCCTGGAATGCCATACATTATTTTCCCGGGAAATGTGGGTGAAGTAAGTACGTTGAAGGAGATTGTAGAGGAATTGATCTGAAAAATAGCATGATTGCAGGTCTTCGTTTACGCGAGTGGCAAATTTCAATTACGTAAGAGTTTTAATGACATAACAAGTAAATTTTTAGTCTGTTTTGAACAGCTTACGGAGACACTGTATATTAGGAAGATGTCTATTAGAAAGAGGTTCGCTTAAATAGGAGGTTTACATAATGAGAAAAGTAATTATATCTCTGGCACCTGTACAGGCAGGAACCAGTGTGGATGCAGTAAAGCTTGCAGAGGATGTAGAGAAAAGCGTAAAACTTGGTGCTGCTATGTGTCACCTTCACTGCCGTAAACCAGACGGAAGCCTTACACCTGACATTTCTTATATGTCTGAGTGTTTTGACGAGATTCTGAAACGGACAGATGTGGTAGTTCAGGCGTCTACAGGCGGTGTTTCGGATATGAATATCCAGGACCGCTGTAATCCGCTTGATTATCCCAAGGTAGAGAGCGCATCTCTCAATGGCGGAAGTACAAACCTTGGCGAAGCAGTCTATGTTAATTCTTTTGATGATATCCGCTACTGCGCAGACGCTGTTTATAAGAGAGGAATCCTTCCGGAAACAGAAGTTTTTGATATTGGAATGTTACATAATATGGCAGTGGTAAAATCTGAGCAGCCATTTGCGGACCCAATGCTGTTTAACCTGGTATTTGGTCACAAAGGCGGCATGCAGCCTACTCCGGAAATGCTGGCAGCTTTCCGTTCCTTTGTTCCATCTGATGCACTTTGGGGTGTTACCCATTTTGGCCGTGATAACTGGACATTTCTGGCTGCTGCAATTGCTATGGGAGCAACGGTAGTACGTGTTGGTTTTGAAGACAGCCACTATCTGGCAGAAGGTGTAGATGCCGAGTACAACTGGCAGGTGGTTGAGAAACTGGTAAATCTGATCCGCGCCATGGGTCTGGAGCCAGCGACTCCGGATGAGGCAAGACAGATGTTGAATCTGAGAAAACGCTAAAATACGATTTAAAAATATAAAGTGTTGGATCGTAATTATTCAGTAGATGTTATTCTGCGAAGTGTGTGACCATGAAGGTACTGAACAGTTACGATATACCAAAGAAATATATGTCAGAAAGGATGGGTTAAAACAAATGTTGGCAATCAAGAAAATATATATGGATTATGAAACAGCCCCGGTTGGTGTTTCCCATATGCCCCAGTTTGCCTGGGAGCTTGTAAGCGATAAGAAAAATGTAAAACAGAAATCCTACGAACTTCAGATTGCAAAAGACGCTGATTTTACAGATCTGATCTATAACAGCGGAAAAACAGAGTCTGAGGAATCTGCACATGTTTATGCAGAAGGTGCTTCACTGGAGAGCGGCAAGCGCTATTTTGTCCGTGCAAAAGCCAGTGATGGTCAGGAAGAAACGGACTGGAGCGAAACCGCATCTTTTGTAACTGCCCTTGCAGGAAAAAATGGTGAGTGGGAGGAAGGCGCACCAGCATGGAAAGCTCCTTTTGTATCCGCCGAAACTGACGATTCCTATAAGAACGTTTCCAAAGGAACCTATGTAAGAGGAACCTTTGAAATCAAAAAAGATATAAAAGAAGCCTATGCCTTTACTACAGCCCTTGGCCTGTATCAGTTTTACCTGAATGGCAAAAAAGTTGGTGAGGACGAGATGACACCGGGCTGGACATCCTATAGAAGACATCTCCTCTATCAGACCTATGATGTAACGGAATATCTGCAGAAGGGCATTAACGGTGCTGGAGCAATGCTGGCTCCAGGCTGGTATAAAGGTGTTATGGGGCTGACAAAAGCCCGTAACAACTATGGTGATCAGACGGCTTTTACTATGGAACTTCTGATTCGCTACACCGATGGAACAACAGAATCTGTTTATACGGATCCATCATGGAAAGGCTGCGATTCACCGGTGGTATTTGCAGAAATCTATGATGGTGAGACTTATGATGCAGCCCTTGAGATTCCGGACTGGTCAAAGGCAGAAACCACAAAAGGCGACTGGAAGCCGGTTCAGCTTGTATTCTTTGATACACAGGTTATGCGCGCGCAGTACGCTGCGAAGGTTCGTGTAATGGATCGTATTCCAGCGAAACGTATTTTCAAAACACCGGCAGGAGATACAGTTATTGATTTTGCCCAGAATATGGCAGGACGAATTGAAGTAACTGCAGCCGGAAAACCAGGCGATGTGATCGAACTTCACTGCTTCGAAGTTCTGGACAAAGATGGAAATGTATATCTGGACAATCTTCGTGCAGCCAAAGCAACGATGAAATATACTTTTGCAAGGGAAGAGACAGTTACCTGGCATCCGACTTTCACTTACATGGGATTTCAGTATGCGCTGATTGTTTCCTATCCAGGCGAGCCGAAAGCTGAGAATTTCACAGCCTGCACCCTTCACTCCAACATGGCTTCAAACGGAAGTCTGGAGTGTTCGAATCCGCTGCTGAACCAGTTGCATCACAATTTCCTGTGGGGGCTGAAGAGTAATTTCCTTGATGTACCTACAGACTGCCCGCAGCGTGATGAGCGTCTGGGATGGACTGGAGATGCGCAGATCTTCTGCCGTACCGCCACTTATCTGATGAATACATATACGTTCTATAAGAAATGGCTCCATGATCTGGAGGTTGATCAGACACCAGAGGGCGGTGTACCGCATGTTGTTCCGAACATTGAGGAAGGCCGTACAGATGGAAACTGGCTTCTCCGCCAGGGACCTCATTCCGCAGCAGCCTGGGCTGATGCAGCCATCATCAATCCATGGACCATGTATCTGATGTATGGTGATAAAGATATTCTGAAAAAACAGTACAACAGTATGAAGGGATGGATTGACTTCATGCGTGCCCATGCTGTTGATTATATCTGGAACTACAAGCTGCAGTTTGGCGACTGGGTAGCTCTTGATGCAGAAGAAGGCAGCTACTTTGGAGCCACACCAAATGATCTGACCTGTACGGCATATTATGCATACTCTACCGGACTTTTTGTAAAAATGGCCCATGCTCTTGGAAAAGAGGATGTGGCAGCAGAGTATGAGGAGCTTTATCATAAGATCGTAAAGAAATTCCAGGAGACCTTCTTCGACGCAGAAGGAAATATGACAGCACAGACACAGACAGCACATATTGTGGCACTGTATTTCCAGCTGACTCCTGAGAAATATATCACAAAAACGGTAGAAGGTCTGAAACGCCTTCTGGACAAAGAAAACGGTCATCTGGTTACCGGATTTGTGGGAACTCCGTATTTCTGCCATGCACTAAGTCAGAACCACGCTCTGAAGGAAGCCTATGACCTGCTTCTGAAGGAAGACTTCCCATCCTGGCTGTATCAGGTGAAAAAAGGTGCCACCACGATCTGGGAGCACTGGGATGGCATGAAGGATGACGGAAGCATGTGGAGTGCAGATATGAACTCCTTTAACCATTATGCTTATGGGGCTATTGGTGAGTGGATGTACCGTGCAATGGCCGGAATTGAAGCGGATCCGGAACATCCGGGCTTTAAACATGCGATACTCTATCCGCGCATTGGTGGAAATCTGAAGTACACTGCCGGAAAATATCATAGCATTTATGGTGATGTTGGTGTAAAATGGGAAGTCCAGGGGAAACAGATTACTTTAACTGTTCAGATTCCGGTGAATACAACAGCAGAGATCCGTCTGGACCAGGCAAAAGCTGTTCTGGAAAGCGATGGACTGACATTTACCAGGGAAGCAGACTATATGGCTGCCGAAGCGGGAAGCGGTACATACCATATCGCATTTGAACAGTAATCATAACGCAGAATGCGAAAGGGTGATGAGAATATGGAAAAGAAAAAAGAACCTTCAGGAATACAGAAAGCGTGGAGACAGCTGAGTATTCAGAATCAGATTTTTTTATCCATGTTTCTTATCACCCTTTTGGGTGTGGGCGTTTTGATGAATATTGTATACAAAACCTCTATTGATGCTATTGAACAGAATTACAGGGCATCTTATCAGTCTACGCTGAAGAATTCCAGCCGCGTTATGGATATGAATCTGAAGAACATTGTAGATGTAGGCCGAAATTTTCTGAATGATGAAGCTCTTCAGCAGATTCTGGAAAAAGGCAATGAATACGGAGGAAGCAAGTTTGCATCCACAGACCGTGAGAAACTTCGTGTGATTGCAAATGAAATGGCAAGTCAGCAGGTGTGGGTGAATTATATAGTATTTACGGATCTTTATGGCCATGTGTATCAGCTGAACAATGTGAACCTGGGTACTTATGATTTCTATAATTATTATAGTGATAAGGATATTCTGGAAGAAAGCTGGGTGAAACAGGCAAAGGCTGCGCAGGGAAAGGAAATTTTTTTCTGTGACAGTATTTTAAAAGCAGGAACAAAGAAAGGATTTTCTTATGCGAAATATATGATCAATCCCTCTGATGGACAGGGAATGGGCTATATGGTGGTGGGACTGAGCCAGAAGCTGTTGGGAAAATCCTTTGTTATGGGCAATGAAAGCTTTGATTCCAGTAACTTTATGGTTGTAGATGAGGATGATCAGCTGGTTTATTTTGTGGGAAATGAGGAAAGGGAGAATGCAATTATGCAATCCTATTCGAATCCGGGAGAGAACCATCTGTATCTGTTTTCTTCTGTCACCAATTCTACTACAGGCTGGCATATTGTAAACGTAGTTGAGAAAAATGAGATCAGTGAAGAGAGCAAAAATATCCGTCTGACCTCGTTTCTGGTAGCCGGCTGTGTTCTTGTAGTGGGTTTTCTCATGGCACGAATCATTTCCAGAACCATCAGCCATCCTCTGAAGCAGCTGGAAAATACCATTGCACAGGTTGGGGAAGGAGAGCGCCACATTACAGAAGAGTTTGACTACAGTGAAGTTGGCCGGATTGGACGGAAATTCAAGGAAATGGTCAATACGAACCTGGAGCTTTCCGAGCATCTTATGGCGGTGAAGCTGAATGAACGGGAAGCAGAGCTGCTTTTGCTTCAGTCTCAGATCAATCCCCATTTTCTTTATAATACACTGGATTCTCTGTACTTTGTTGCAATCATGCATGGGGATGACCAGATGGCAGAAATGGTAGAGGCACTTTCTGATAACTTTAAGCTGGCGCTGAATAATGGAAGCAAATATATTAAAGTTGCGGATTCTGTGAAATGGATGCAGGGCTATATGAAGCTTCAGAATATGCGCTACAATAATCGTTTTGAACTGTTCGTGGATATCAGCAGAGAAATTCTTCAGCGTGAAACGATCACCTTTATTTTTCAGCCATTTATTGAAAATGCCATGTATCACGGTCTGGAGCCGAAGATTGGAAAAGGAAAGATTTCCCTTCGCGGCTGGCAGGAGCAGAATAATATGATTTTCACTATTGAAGATGATGGTGTGGGAATTGACGATATGTCCAGACTGGAGAACGGTTATGGAGTGCGCAATGTAATAGAGCGTATAAAGTTGAATTACGGGGAAAAATACGGCGTAACATTTGAAAGCAGTCCAGGAAATGGAACGAAGGTAACGATTGTGGTTCCAGTAAGATAAGGGATAGGGAAATGCAGATACAAGGAGGATTTTCATGTATCGCTTAGTGGTAATTGATGATGAATATATAGTTGTGCAGGGAATTAAGGCTTTAATTTCCCGCCTGAAGCTGGATTATGAGGTAGTAGGGGCTGCTTATGACGGAATCCAGGGACTGGAAGTGATCCGAAGTGAGAAACCGGATGTAGTAATTACGGATATCCGAATTCCGGGGCTGGATGGTCTGTCTGTGATCGAGGCGGCGAAGGAAGAATGTCCGGATACATATTTTATTGTGATCAGTGGCTATTCTGAATTTGTGTATGCGCAGAGGGCGCTTACTCTTGGCGTAAAAGATTATATTGATAAGCCGGTTACAGCAGATAAACTGAAAAATGCCCTTACCAGAATTGAAGATGAATGGGCGAAGACTCGTCATGAGGATAATCGTAAGGCACAGGCTAATCGCGAGAAATTTCAGGAATTGGAAAGAACTTTTGAGAGCAGTGTAAAATGTATTACAGACTGTGATGCTGCAGCATTTCGGGAAGAATGCCGGCAGGCAATCAGATGCCTGCAGGAACTTTACCCGGAACTGCAGGATTTTCGCAGGGAATTTTACAAGCATCTCTGTGTGCTCAGCGATGTACTGATCGAAAGTCAGAAGCAGGTGGAACGAGGGTCACTTGTCTCTTTTCAGGAGATGGTAAAATGTCAGAGCATAGAAGAAGTACAGGCCTATGGGGAAAGCGTTCTGTCTGATATCAGCAAGCATCTGACAGCAGACCAGACCGGAAGCAAACACAGAGTTATCCTGGAGCTTCTTACTTATCTGGACGAGCATTATGATCAGGATATCGGGCTGAGTGAGCTTGCAGACAGAGCTGGAATGAGCACGGCGTACTTAAGTGTTCTTTTTAAAACAGAGGTTGGTACATCTTATGTGAAATATTTGACGGACCTTCGCATAAAAAAGGCGAAGAAGCTGTTGCAGGATGGATATAAGGTTAATGAAGTCAGTGAAATGGTGGGATATAATAATTACAGATATTTCTGTGATATTTTTAAAAAACACGAGGGCATGACTCCCAATGAGTATAAGGGAAACGTGTGGAAAGCAGAATGATAAAAACAGGATTTGCAAAAATGCACATATTCAAATTGCTGAATATGTGCATTTTATATATTTAGCACAATTGAATGCCTGGACAAGTGAAACTTTTTATAAAAAACAGTCTAAAAAAACTGTACATTACCAAAAAAATTAGGCACTGGTAAAAAAACAGAACAATGGTATTATATAACCATAAGATATTTCCCGGGGATACAAAGAAACAAATTAAACGTGACCGAAAAGTAAATGGCTATCAAGAGTAAATTATAACAAAGTTCAATAATTTTGAAAATTCTGGAGGAATTTATAATGAAAAAGAGAGCATTAGCTATTTTAATGGCAGCATTAACAGCAAGCACAATGTTTGCAGTTCCTACATTTGCAGCAGATTACTCAGGAGAGGATCCGCAGCTTGAGAAAAACATCAAAATCCTTACCATCTGGGCAGAAGATAATGACAATGGTATGCTGTTAAACAAAATCTGCGAAGACTATCAGAAAAATGTAAACCCGAATTTCACATGGGAATATGAGATGGTTGCTTCTGACAACCTTCAGCAGAAAATTGCTACACTTGCAGCATCCAATGATCTTCCAGATTTGTTCGCTTACGAAGCAGGTGCTCCACTCAGCGTTCTCATCGATTCCGGAAAGGTTAAAAATATTACAGAAGCTGTTGACGAGATCGGAACAGCAGATTATTTAAACAGCGGTGCTGTTGAGCTTCTGAAAGGATTATCCGGAACAGATGATCTTTATGATCTTCCTCTTGGACTGAATGTAGAAGGCTTCTGGTACAACAAAGCCCTGTTCGAGCAGGCAGGATGCGAAGTTCCTACTACATGGGATGAGTTTGAAGAGGTTCTTCAGAAACTTTCCGATGCGGGTATCCAGCCTCTTACAACCGGCGGATCTGACAAATGGGGTGCAACCCGTCTGATCAATGCATACGCAGTAAGAACCGCAGGAAACGACATTATGACAAAAGCAGCTGACGGCGAAGTTCCTTATACAGATGAGAAACTTGTTGCAGCAGCTGATAAGATTGCAGAGTGGGCAGAGAAAGGATACTTCGGAGAAGGTATCACAACAGTTGATATGAACACAGCTGGTTCCATGCTGATGAGTGGAAAAGCAGCTATCTTCTACAATGGTTCCTGGTTTACACAGAACCTGACAGATGATTCCCAGAACCCGGCAGGCGAGGACGGAATCGGATTCTTCAACATTCCGGTTGCAGATGAGTCCATCAGCTCCGCTACTTCTTACTCTATGAACTGTGGTAACATTCTTGCACTTGACAACGACAAATATGATGAGGCTACTGGCTGGTTCCTGAAATACTTCATGGAGAACATCGGAAACGTAGCTATGGAAGATCAGGGAACTGTTAAAGGTTACACATATGATGTTGCAGCAGATGATATGGATAACTACACCAAGCTTGTTCTTGACGAGATTGACAAATCCACAGAAGGATTTGCATGGTGGGAAGCAAAAATGCCTAGCGAAATCTCCAAGACAGCTCAGGAAAATGTACAGCCTCTGTTAAACGGCGAAATGACTGGCGAAGAATATATGCAGTCCATCCAGGATGTATATGACATGCAGTAAGTAACAGCTTTGGCAATATAAGCTTTGAACTTCAAATGGGAGTGTTTGCCAGCAGACACTCCCATTTTTATGTTAGAAGATAGGATGTTAGATGTGGGAGCGCCAAAGGCGCAGAGCATCTGACTTTCGTATGAAATCAGAAAGGAAGGAATTTTATGAACAAGGTATTAGGTAATAAGAAAGCGATATCCCTTTTCGTAGTTCCGGCATTAATTATTTACACCATCATCGTAATGGTACCGGTTATCTGGTCGTTGTATTATTCATTCTTCAGCGGCAGCCCGGGACTTCAGTGGGAATTTGCCGGATTTGACAATTATGCAAGACTTTTCAGAGACAAGAACTTCTTAAATGCATTGACAGTAAACTGTAAATATGTATTGGTAGTAACCGTTGGCCAGGTTGGAATGGGACTTTTACTTTCCCTGATGTTTAAATTCTGGCTGAGAAGATGCAAAACCATCGTAAGAACTCTGGTTTTCTTCCCGGTAGTACTTCCTACTGTTGCAGTAGGTCAGCTGTTTGCAAAGATCTATGAGATTCAGCCAAACTATGGTCTGTTAAACTCATTGCTTGACTCTCTTGGTTTTACGAACCTTGTTCAGCCATGGATCGGCCAGTCCAGCACAGCTCTCTGGGCATTGTGCGTAATGGATATCTGGGTAGCCATGGGATTCTATTCCGTAATTTTCTATGGAGCACTCCTTGATATCTCTGATGATATCCTGGAAGCAGCCAGAATCGACGGCTGCGGTGGATGGCAGTTATTTAAAAACATTCTTCTTCCGCTTCTTCGTCCGATGGTAATTACCAGCCTTGTATTCAGCTTCTCTGGAACTGTAAAAATGTTCGAGTCTGCTATGGCTCTTACAAAGGGCGGACCTGGAAGTGCAACAAAATCACTGTCCATGTATATGTATGACGTTGCATTTACTTATAATAAGGTTGGTTACGCCAGCGTTATCGCAATCGTGATCTTCCTGATCTGTGTAGTTGGATCTCTTGTTATCAACAAATTTGATGTGAAAGACTGAAAGGAGGAAATATTATGAAAAAAGTAAAAGCAGCTTTTCGAGGAATTGTAATTTTCCTTCTTTGCGTAATTGAGATCTATCCGTTATTCTGGATGCTTACTGCATCCTTCAAGAAACAGGCTGAGTGGAGTGAGAAGCCAGCTTATGCGCTAAATGATGGCTTTTATTTCCAGAACTATTCTGATGCATGGACGAGGGGACATATGTCCACCTTCTTTAAGAACAGTTTGATCACTACATTAGTAGCACTTGTATTTATTGTATTTTTCTCAGTAACTGTAGGATTTGCTGTAACAAAGATGAAATGGAAATTCAGAAATGCAGTTGCACAGTATTTCCGTTTCGGTATCATGATTCCGGTAGCAATTGCTTTGATCCCGCTGTTCCAGATTTACAGCAGATCAAACCTGTTAAATACCAGAACATGTCTGATCATTACGTACATAGCATTTGGTCTGTCGCTGTCCATTTATCTGGTTCAGGGATATCTTCGTTCCTTCCCGGATGATATTATGGAGGCAGCCGTTATTGATGGCTGTGGTATTTACAGACTGATGTGGCATATTGTAACACCACTTATGAAGAACTCTATTGTAACCGTACTGGTTCTTCAGTTCTTCTTTAAATGGAACGACCTTCTGTTTTCCATGACATTCATTAGTGATTCTGCGCTGAAGACTGTTCAGACAGGACTTCTGTACTTCTCTGATGAGTTTGGATCCAAGAACTGGGGTGCAATTTTCGCTTCTGTATCCATGAGTGTATTCCCGCTTCTGATTCTGTACATGGCACTGAATAAGAAACTGATGGAAGGTATGACAGCCGGAGCTGTAAAGGGTTGATTTTATGGAAGATAAAAGGACAGAGCAGTATAGACAGGAATTAAAAGAATTTGTAATGTCTCATACGGAGGATGTGCTTAAGAATCCGCGAAGCTTTATCCGTTACCCGTTTATTGATCCGGGCTCTGTTTACGATGGAAATGTATGGGACTGGGATACCTACTGGTCCGTATATGGCTTTCTGAATCTGGCGGATTCCTACCAGGATCCGTCTGTGAAGCCAAGAATTATAGAGCACGCACAGGGAAATATCCGCAATTTCTTCGACCATCAGCTGGAAGATGGATATATTCCCATGATGATCGAGGTGGCAGACTGGCCGGAGCCTTATCTGAATATGAGGCATAAGGAAGGCAAGATTATGAATATGCATAAGCCCTTTCTTTGCAGTCAGATGTGCCTGATCAGTGATTATACTGGTGACTATGCCTGGACGGAAGAATTTCTTTCAGGCGTGGCGAAGTATTTTGAATGTTATGATCACTATTATTTTCATGAAAACAGCGGACTGTATGTATGGCAGGATGATATTATGATCGGCATGGACAATGATCCGGCTACTTTTGGCCGTCCGCCATTTTCCACTGCCAATATTTATCTGAACAGCTTTATGTGTGTGGAGCTGGAAGCTGGTGCCAGATTATACAGAAAGTTTGGCAAGGAGGAAGAGGCGAAGAAGCTTCTGGATAAGCGCGAGGCGCTGATCGGTGCTATCCAGCAGGAATGCTGGGATAAGCGTGATCGTTTCTTCTACTCAGTTGATGTGGATATTAAGACGAGGAAATACGACTGGTTCCATCAGGGACTGGGAGTCTTCTGGAAGACATTGCCTATCAAAGTACGTGTATGGTCTGGCTTTATTCCCATGTATGCAGGAATTGCCACAAAAGAGCAGGCTGCAGATATGGTGAAGCATATTTTTGATCCTGATACCTTTGGTTCTGACTTCGGTCTGACCACGCTTTCAAAGGATGAAAAAATGTTTGACCTGTCTGTTACCAATAATCCGTCCAACTGGCTTGGCCCGATCTGGCTGGTTGCAAACTATGTGGTATTTCGCGGACTTTTGAACTACGGATACCGCATGGAGGCAGAAATTATGTACAAGCGCACCATGCGCCTTATGGGAGAGGACCTGGAGAAAACAGGATGTCTTCATGAGTATTACAATCCATTTAATGGAGAACCGGTTATGAATGGTGGCTTTATTAACTGGAATATACTGGCATTGAATATGGCAGATGAGCTGGAAGGAAAGAAACCAATGTGTCTGCCAGAGCTGCTGGAAAAACAGGCAGAAAAGTAATCATTAGAATAAGGTTTTCTGCTGTGAGGTAAGTAAATATAGGAAAAGGATTGCAGAATACGTGTAATTTTGCAGTCCTTTTTTGTTTGACCGGTAAAAAACATCTTTCTGAAACAAAGTGTGTACAAAAAAATTTAAATAGCTTATACTTAGAATGTGTTTTAAGTTTATTTTGTAAAATGAAACAGATAAAGGAGCAAAAACATGATTCAGAACCCGATTCTTCCGGGATTTTGCCCGGATCCAAGTATTATACGTGTTGGAGAAGATTATTATATTGCAAATTCAAGCTTTGAATGGTGGCCTGGTGTGAAAATCTATCATTCTAAAGATCTGAAGCATTATGAACAACTGCCATCGCCGCTGAACAGAATGAGCCAGCTTAATATGGTTGGTGAGGATGATTCCTGTGGCGTATGGGCACCGGATATTTCCTGGGACGGGGAATACTTCTGGCTGATTTATACGGACGTGAAAACTCGTACCGGAGGACTTTTTAATACCCATAATTATCTTGTAAAATCAAAGGACATCCGTGGCGGCTGGTCTGAGCCGGTTTATCTGAACAGCTCAGGTTTTGACCCATCTGTATTTCATGATACAGATGGCAAAATGTATATTGTGAATATGATCAACAATTTCAAGGGAATTCTGGTGCAGGAGTATGACCCTGAGAAGGAATGTCTGGTGGGAGAGGCGAAAAATGTTTTCCCGGGAACCGGACGCGGCTATACAGAAGGTCCACATATTTACCATATTGGAGAATATTATTATCTGCTGATGGCAGAAGGCGGAACCGGATATGAGCATATGGTAACTATGGCGAGATCCCGTTCCATCTGGGGACCATACGAGGAAGATCCAGGCAATCCGGTACTTACCTCTGATGTGGATAATCCAGAGAAACTGCAGAAATGCGGACATGCAGATCTTGTATGCACTCAAAACGGGGAGTGGTACATGGTACATCTTTGTGCAAGACCGCCGAAGGGGAGCAGACAGTGCGTGCTTGGTCGTGAGACTGCAATTCAGGAAATGGTATGGAACAAAGAGGGCTGGCTAAGACTGGCCTGCGGTGGACGATTTGGACAGTGGGAGACAGAGGAGCCGACAGGAATTCAGGAGTATCTTTTTCCAGAGGAAGAGGGGAAGGATTATGGAAAAGAAGACTTTGATTTAGAAATTGTAGACAGTGCTGGAAATAATGAAACTGCAAAGAATGCGGACATTGCTGAAATTCCTTCGAAAACAAAAGAGTATCTGAATGAGAAGAATGCTGTGGACGAAGAATGTGATAAAAAGTTAAGTATGCCAGTGAAGAAGACCTCTGCGCTTTTAGATGTGCGCTATACTTCCCTGCGCCAGCCCTATGACAGCTACACCAGCCTGACAGAACGTCCTGGCTATCTCCGCCTCTACGGTCAGGAATCCCTGAATTCCTGCTATAACGTAAGTCTGGTGGCGCGGCGGCAGCAGGACCGCTATGTTCAGGTGGAAACCTGTGTAGAGTTTGCCCCGACCTGCAGAGAGCAGATGGCAGGACTTGCCTATATGTATGATACTGGCAATTTCTACCTTTTGGTAAAGACCAGAGAGGAAGAGTTTGGCTCCCAGACACTCGATTTGAAAAAGCCTGCAAAGCTGCGCCTGATAAAGAGCGATCACTTTGATGTAGAAGATGTGATTCCGGCAATCTCCATCCCGGAGGAAGGCCCCGTATACCTGCGCGTGACCACCACCCAGGAAGGACTTTACGCAAAATTCTTCTACTCCCTGGATGGAAAAGACTATCAGGAACTGGCTGAAGTCCCCACCAACATTCTCACCGACGAGCAAAGCGATGGATTCACCGGTGCTCACTTCGGAATGTACTGTCACGATATGACGGGGGTGAGACGGTATGCGGATTTTGATTATTTTGAGATTGTCAAAACGCGTAAAGAACAATAGAAAAGGCATTCAGCCACTTTTTCAAACACGCTCTGGACAGATTAAAAATTCATACATTTTCTTAATAAAGTAACGTTGCAAACCCCATGTTTTCTGACGTATTATGATAGTAGAAAGCATGGGGGATTTTTATTTACACGGGCAGTAAATCAAAGTCTGCATCCTCATAAGATGTCAGATGCGGCAGTGATATCGAGACAAATCCGCAACGCGTATTTGGAGTTTTGAAAGAGAGATATATAAAATATAAGAGATCTAAAATGGAGAAGGAGACAAGAAAAATGAAATTAAATTATGCAAAAACAATAGAAAAATGGGGCATTTTTGAAGTGACCGTAAGCGGTCCCAAGGAGGGGAATCCATTTTGTGACCAGTGGATTAAAGGTACTTTTTGTTGTAAAAATGAGAAGAAAACGGTAGATGGGTTTTATGATGGAGATGGTACTTATAGAGTAAGATTTATGCCGTCTTTTACAGACGAGTATACCTTTGAAATTGAGGCTTCCTTTGATATTAACGCGGGGGAAGAAGTGCCGGATGAAGAAGCGCCTGAACATAAGCTAGGAACTGCTGATGGTGGGAAGGCAGCAGAAAAATGTGCTGTCAGAAATATACTGACCGGAAGTTTTACTGTAACTTCTCCTTCAGCAGACAACCATGGTCCGGTTCGTGTTGCAGGTACCTATTATCTTGCCTATGAGGATGGAACACCCTATCACTGCATTGGAACTACATGTTATGTATGGAATCTGCAGAACGAAGAATTGCAGAAGCAGACACTGAAAACTCTGGAAGAAAATGCTTTTAATAAGATCCGCTTCTGTATTTTTCCCAAGCACTATGACTACAACCTTCATGAGCCAATTACCTATCCTTATGAGGGAACACCCTGCGACAGCTCTGTGTTAAATGAGAATAATTTCGCGGAATATAATGGCTGTGCTCCGGGCAATGACTGGGACTTTACCAGATTCAATCCAGCCCATTTCCAGCATATTGAAAAGTGTATTCAGGCACTTATGAATCTGGGAATTGAGGCTGATCTGATTGTTATGCATCCATACGACAGATGGGGATTCTCCATGATGAAAGCAGAGGATGATGACCGTTACTGGAAGTATGTGCTGGCACGTTTTTCCGCATACCGAAATGTATGGTGGTCCCTGGCTAATGAGTATGATCTGATGCATGAGAAGACTCTTTCTGATTGGGAAAGATATGCCGGCATTATCTGTGAGAAGGATCCTTACCATCATCTCAGATCCATTCATAACTGTAAGGCATATTACGATTATAACCTGCCTTGGATTACCCACTGCAGCATCCAGAGAACAGAGACATACCGTTCCTCCGAGCTGGTAAATGAGTGGCGTGAGAAATATCATAAGCCTGTAATTCTGGATGAAATCTGCTATGAGGGCAACATTCAGTTTGGCTGGGGAAATATCAGCGGTGAGGAAATGACAAGAAGATTCTGGGAGGCATTCTGCCGCGGAGGATATCCGGGACACGGTGAAACCTATCTCAGCCCGGATCGTATTCTCTGGTGGTCTCATGGCGGCGTTCTTCACGGAACCTCACCGGATCGTATTAGATTTCTTGCAAAAATCATGGAAGAAACACCGGGACTTGGTGTGGAACCAATGCCTTGTAAATGGGATGAGGTTGCCTGCCGTGCTGCCGGTTTCCCGGCGAGGAAAGATTATTTTATTTACTATTATTCCTTCATGCGGCCGGGCTTTCGTGACTTCTACTTTGATGATACTACAGAGTATCAGGTGGAAATTATCGATACCTGGGAAATGACTATTACAGATGGAGGTATCCACAAAGGTAAATTCCGCGTGCAGCTGCCGGGGAAAGAGTATATGGCAGTGCGCCTACAGATAGCGAAATAATAACCATATTCATACAAAAATCCCAGTTGTGTATGCAGCTGGGCTTTTTGAGCATAAAATTCTTGAATCGTTTTTCAGAATTTGTTATGATTCATATCAGAATTTATGAGAAATAAACAGAAATACTTTTAAACAGGGGAGGAGATTTTTTGGAAGAAACAAACATCAGTCAGGAGCAAAATCCATTGGGAACGGCTCCGGTAGGTGGTTTGATCGGGAAATTTGCAATTCCGGCTATTATCAGCATGCTGGTCAGTGCTTTGTACAATATAGTGGACCAGATTTTTATTGGCCAGGGCGTGGGGATGCTGGGAAATGCGGCTACCAATGTTGCATTTCCTGTAACAACTATTGCAACGGCGTTGGCACTGCTTCTGGGAATTGGAGGTGCGTCTAACTATAACCTGGAAATGGGTGCCGGAAGAGAGAAGAAGGCAAGCTCCATAGCCGGAACTGCACTTTCCACACTGGTGATTACCGGTGTGATTCTGGCAGTGGCAGTACTTCTGTTTTTGCGTCCGCTTCTAAGCTTATTTGGTGCAACGACAGATGTTATGCCCTATGCGGTGGATTATCTTGGGATTACAGCAGTGGGACTCCCTTTTTATGCATTATCCATTGGAGGCAATCATATTGTCCGCGCAGACAGAAGCCCCACATATTCTATGACCTGTGTTCTTACAGGTGCCATCATCAACACAATTCTGGATCCCCTTTTCATCTTTGGGTTTGGTTGGGGAATCAAGGGTGCTGCCTGGGCAACGGTGATCGGACAGGTTGTTTCCGGAATTTTGGTGATTATTTATTTTGGAAAATTTCGTAAAATGTATCTGGAGATGAGCATGTTAAAGCCTTCTTCAGAGTGCCTGAAAGCTATTATTTCTCTCGGAATGGCGTCCTGTATTAATCAGATCGCTATGGCGGTTGTTCAGATTGTACTGAATAATATTTTACGTTATTATGGCGGTTTATCTGTCTATGGAAGTGATATTCCAATCGCCTGTGTAGGAGTTATTTCAAAAGTAAATCAGGTGTTTATGGCGATTTGTATTGGAATTTCCCAGGGCTGTCAGCCAATCTGGGGCTTTAATTATGGAGCAAAAAAATACGACAGAGTAAGGCTTGCATACCGTTATTCTGTGACTGCATGTACGGTGATTGCCACCATATTTTTCCTTTGTTTCCAGCTATTTCCCCATCAGATTGTGAGCATTTTCGGAACAGGAAGTGACCTTTATTTCCAGTTCGCAGAACGCTATCTGAAGATTTTTATGTTTATGACATTTGCAAATGGGATTCAGCCAATGTCCTCAGGATTTTTTACATCTATCGGAAAAGCAAAGCTTGGAATCGTCATGTCCCTGACCAGACAGGTGCTATTTCTTTTGCCATTGATCGTTGTTTTCTCATTAATAATGGGAATTGACGGGGTGATGTATGCTGGACCGATCGCAGATGCAGCGGCATTATCATTGGCGATATTGTTTGCACGAAGAGAGCTTGTGGCCATGAAGAAATAATAAAAAAGACTGATATAAATGATACTGTACTTCAGGAGGTTGTTGGAGTCCGGTATGTTATATCAGTCTTTTTTATAAATACAGCTGATTAACCGTTAGGTTAAATCTGTGTCAGATATTAATGGCAGGAATGACTTCCGCAGCCATGATCGCCACAGCTGTGACCTGCTTCATGATCATGGTGATCGCAATGTACATTGGGGTTATAGCCAAGATTTCCTGCGAGTAATGCGTTTACAGCTTCATCAGCGTTGCCGCTGACACCACCGAAAAGACGGATTCCAGCCTGGGCAAGTGCATTCTGGGCACCGCCGCCAATACCGCCGCAGATCAGGGTATCTACGCCATGTGCAACCAGGAATCCAGCCAGTGCGCCGTGACCGCTTCCATTGGTATCGACTACTTCGGCACTTACAACCTTGCCATCTGCAATGTCATAGATCTTGAATGCTTCTGTGTGTCCAAAGTGCTGAAAAATTTCTCCATTTTCATAAGTAACTGCAATCTTCATAATGATATCTCCTTCATTTTGTAAATTTGATTTGGGAAGTGAACTATTAAATCGGTCAGCGGCTGGCAGTTCCTGTGAAAGGTCTAAGCTGGTAAGCGGAGTCTGTTTAGATCCCTTTCGGCAACAGCATTTCCCGCAGCGCGTATGCTCCCGTCCTTCGCAGAGCCGGTAATTTCCCCCGGCTATGACAAGGCGCTGTCCAAGGACGATACATCGGGCAATTTTTCCCCGGGCAGTTTCATAAATTTCTGTGACAGTTGTCCGGGAAATATCCATCTGGGCAGCACATTGCTCGTGAGTTTTCTTCTCCAGATCTACCAGACGGATGACTTCATATTCATCCAGAGTCAGAGTGACAGCTTCCGACTCTCCGGGACATTCTTCCGGAGAAAAAGATTCATATTGGGGTGCCTGGCAGATTCTGCGGCATCTGGGCGGTCTTGGCATATACGTCACCTCCTTGTTTTCGACATATGTCGATTATAAACCAGAAGAAGAGAAAATTCAATACTAGTTGACAATTTTTTTTATTTGGAGTACAGTCCAAGAAGAGATAAAATCGTTATTGCTCAAAAACATTTTTTTTCTGGAATTTCGGGCACAATTGGAGCAGTAATGTAAAATTAACAGAAGAGGTACGAATATGCTGAAAGTAAAGAACCTGACTTTTGAAGTGAATGAAGAAGGGAAAAAGCGCTGTCTGGTAAATCACATCAGTTTTGATGTTCAGGATGGGGAAATGCTGGTAATCACCGGACCTAATGGAGGTGGAAAATCCACCCTGGCCAAGGTACTGGCTGGCATTGAGAAAGCAAACAGCGGAGAAATTTATCTAGATGATGAGAACATTACAGGATACGATATTGATCATCGTGCAAATGCGGGAATTGGCTATGCATTTCAGCAGCCACCCCGCTTTAAAGGTATGACCGTGGCAAGAATGTTATCTCTTGCAGCAGGAAAGAATTTAACGGAAAAAGAGAGCTGTGACCTTCTCTCAGCTGTAGGACTTTGTTCCGAAGATTACCTGAACCGTCAGCTGGATGGAACCCTTTCCGGCGGTGAAATGAAGCGAATTGAGATTGCCACAGTTTTGGCGAAGTCTCATAAAGTAAGCATTTTTGATGAACCTGAAGCAGGAATCGACCTGTGGAGCTTTTCCATGCTGATCAAGCGCTTTGAGGAGATTCATCGTGAGAAAAAGGAGTGCCTGATCCTGATTTCCCATCAGGAAAAAATCATCAATATGGCAGATAAAATCATGGTAATTGAAGACGGTGAAGTAAAGAAATATGGTACGAAAGAAGACGTTTTCCCAACCTTATTTCAGCAGGAAAAATGTCAGAAATGTCTGAATGAAGGAGGAAAATGTTGATGGTTAAAGTAGAAGAAACAACCCAGGGTGTGCTTGATAAGATCAGCGAAGGCTTTGCGCAGAAAGGTGCTTTTAATCTCCGTCAGAATGGTATTTCCATCTGTCACGGTGACAGCGAACATATCAAAATAAAGAAAAAAGAGGACAAGCCGGGAATCGATATTTTCATTGACGGGGAGACAAAGGGAGAGAAGGTTTTCATCCCGGTAGTGGTAAGTGTATCTGGAATGACCGATCTGGTTTACAATGATTTTTATGTGGCAGACGGTGCAGATGTTGACATTGTTGCAGGCTGCGGAATCCACAATAGTGGCTGTAATGACAGTCGTCACGATGGTATTCATACTTTCCATGTGGGTAAAAATGCTAATGTACATTACGAGGAAAAACACTATGGAGAGGGGAATGGAACCGGAAGCAGAGTGCTGAATCCCGTAACTAATATTGAGCTTGGAGAGAACTCCGTATTTACGCTGGATACCGTTCAGATCAAAGGTGTTGACTCCACAATCCGTACCACAAATGTTTCAATGGATGCAGATTCCAAGCTGTTTGTTCTGGAACGTCTGATGACAGATGGGGAGCAGAAAGCGGAGTCTGATATT
Organism: Ruminococcus sp. D54t1_190329_F1; assembly: GCF_015551645.1. Classification (NCBI taxonomy): domain Bacteria; kingdom Bacillati; phylum Bacillota; class Clostridia; order Eubacteriales; family Oscillospiraceae; genus Ruminococcus; species Ruminococcus sp. D54t1_190329_F1. The sequence goes on along the minus strand of NZ_JADNDC010000010.1, from coordinate 43,350 downwards.
GAAGTCTGTATGAACGGAGCGGGATCTTCTGCACAGATTATTTCCCGTTCTGTTGGAAAGGGAAACTCTTCCCAGGTTTTCCATCCGAAGGCTGTTGGAAAGAACAAATGTCACGCACATATCCAGTGTGATTCCATTATTATGGATCATGCAGAGGTGGGTTCTATCCCGGAAATCCAGGCGAAGCATGTGGATGCTGCAATTGTTCATGAGGCCGCTATTGGAAGAATTAACGATGAGCAGCTTCTGAAGCTAAGAACTCTTGGAATGACGGAAGCTGAGGCGGAAAATGTGATCATTGAGAATTTTCTGAGTTGAGAAAAACTTAAACAGAAAAATAACTATTCAGTAGGTATGTACTATTTTGCGGAGATTGTAACTGTGAAGATGCTGAATAGTTATACAGAGAATATAGAATCTTCAGGTTAGTTTGGAAGATTTATGAAAAAATGCCAGGCAGCGTCGTTCAAAGACGCTGCCTGGCATTTGACATTATCTAATTTTTACGGATTTTTTGGAACTCCATTTGGAATAATATTTTTTGCCGCTTACAACTTTGTAGGTGCGGATCCGTACATAATATTTTTTCTTTGAAACCAGTTCCTTTAAGGTTGCGCGTGTAGCAGAGTCTTTTACGGTAAGGGTTTTCGCCTTTTTCATGCTGCTGTTCTGGTTGCCTTTATCGGAATCATCTTTACCGGAGTTATCTTTACCGGAGTTATCTTTACCGGAATCGTCTTTACCAGAGTTATCTTTACCAGAATCATCTTTACCGGAATCGTCTTTACCGGAGTCATCTTTACCAGAATCGTCTTTACCGGAATCGTCTTTACTGGAATCATCCTTACCAGGATTATCTTTTCCTGCGTCCGAGTCATCCTTGCCAGGAGCAGCTGTGATCGTAAAGGTTGTGTTAATAATGCCGGTGTAATTTCCAGCTCCAGTAATAGTTACAGTAGCAGTACCTTCCTTCACATTATCTTTATAAGAAACTGTGAAATCAGTGCCTGCCGCAAGTGTCTTGTCTCCGTATGTAACGGTAACATCCGGGCATTTCTCTGTTCCGTCACTGGTGTAGGAATACTGGGAAAGGGAAGCGGAATAGCGGCTGATATCCAATGGTTTAATGGTAAAGTCTTTCGTAACAGAACCAGTGTAATTTCCAGTTCCAGTGAGGATTGCGGAAGCAGTACCTGCATCCCAGTTGTTTCTGTAGGAAACGTAATAATCCTGGTTCAGGGTTAATTCCTTGTCCCCGCTTTTTACTGTGGCGGTTGGGCGTAAAGAGGAGCCTGTGTAGGTAAGGCTTTCATCGGAAAGCGTAACCGTGCAGCTGCTGATGTCAGCTCTGTTTATAGTAAAGGATTTGGTTACATACCCCTGGTAATTTCCAATTCCATCAATTCCAACCCACGGAGAATTGTAATAGCTGCTTGGTTCAATGTTGTTGTGGTATGTTACGATGAAATCCCTGTCTTTTACCAGGGTTTTACCGCTGTGGGTAACTGTCACTTCAGGAGTTACCTCGGAACCAGTGTAATATGCCGGGGCAATGGAGAATCTGGCATTTGCCATGATCTACAATACAATCACTGGAAATACAGATGCAGTAGAGGAAAATGGAGAGGCAGTCCGTTTGTACCAGAATTTCTGGAGATTCACAAAGGAAAATATGAAAAGGGACACAAATTTAGCTTTTCATTTAAGAAAAATGTGAAAAAAATGTGAAATTAGCACTCGCCTCTTGACAGTGCTAACAATGCGTGTTATATTACATGCAGAACAAAGGAAGAGAGAAAAAGAAATCTTCCAGTTTCAACAACGATGTTAATTAAACACGCAAGTGTTCACAATATAAGGAGGAATGGATTATGTTAATGCCTAGTATTTTTGGAGAAGATTTATTTGATGACTGGATGAGATTACCTGTAGAAAGAGAGAATCACAGAGGTTACAGAGCAGCTGAATTGATGAAGACAGATATTAAGGATGTGGATGGAAATTATGAGCTGAGCATTGATCTTCCAGGCTTCCATAAAGAGGATGTGAAGATTCAGCTGAAGGATGGCTATCTGAACATTCAGGCTTCCAGAACCGAGAATAAAGATGAGAAAGACAATAACGGCAAATACGTTCACAGAGAGCGTTACACCGGACAGTGCTCCAGAAGCTTTTACGTAGGTAAGGAACTGGAGCATGAGGACATCCATGCGAAATATGACAATGGTGTTCTGACTGTTACTTTCCCGAAGGAAGCGAAGAAAAAAGTGCCGGAAGAGAAGAAGTTTATTTCTATTGAAGGCTGATTTCCGGGGAAAGAGCTGTTTTAACAGATAAGAATTCCCGTGGGAAACTGATAACAGATAATAACTGGCGCGGAGCAGTTCACCTGCTTCGTGCCGATGAAATAAATAATTGAAATAGACGATTGAAATAGATAATTGAATTAGATAATATAGAGTGTGCATTAGCCGTAAATCAGAAGCGGCGGCTGATATTGCCGACTTACATAAGTAACGAGTGAAGGCGGCAGAGCATGTTTTGTTTGATGTGCTTGCAGTGTATGGATTATTCAGCAATATTGAAATAATGGTAAACAGCTTCTTTTATATAGATTGTGTTCATTTTAAGACGATTTTCTAATTTACATAGATTTTGTTTCATACCCCCTCATTTCCTGCCGGCTACCCACCGGCAGGTTTTTTCTTATGTCTTTACATCATTTCACCTGTCTGCTATACTTGTCTGGAATTGTTGATAACTGCAAAGGATAGAACAAAAAATCTCCCACAAATTATAATGTACATCTTGCAGAAAGCCTTTTCAAACAGGCTCCAGAGCGTGAAAACAAGATGTTGCTGCAATAATCGTGGATGGCAAAAATATGTTACTGTTTACCTGTTCACAGTAACAAAAACATTTTCAGAGAAGGAATTTACCCATGAATTACATTGTATTTGACCTGGAATGGAATCAGAGTCCGGGGGGAAAAAGGTGGTCTAACAGCCGTCTGCCTTTTGAAATCATAGAAATCGGCGCTATAAAACTAAATGAAGAGAAAGAAATTGTGGATAGCTTTCAGCGTCTGATCAAGCCCCAGGTGTACAATTGGATTCATGACAGCATTCATGAAGTGATTCACATGAATTATAAGGATCTGCAGAATGGAACTCTTTTCCCACAGGCCATCACGGAATTTTTGGAATGGTGTGGCGAAGAATATATTTTCTTTACCTGGGGAAATCAGGATGTAATGGAACTGCAGCGGAACATGAAATATTATGGAAAACTTTCCCTGCTCAAAGGTCCGGTGACTTATTATGATGTACAGAAATTATTTGCTATTCGTTATGAAGAAAATGACGAGCGCCGTGCTCTGGAATTTGCTGCTGATAAAATGGGCGTGGAGAAGAAAATGGATTTTCACCGCGCTCTGGGAGATGCTTATTATACTGCATGTATTCTCCAGAAAATAGAAGATAAATATATTTTTCCAAACTCATCCCTGGACGTGTATCAGAATCCCAAGAGTAAGCGTGAAGAGATTCACATATCCTATCCAACCTATGATAAATATGTATCCCGAGAGTTCTATTCCCGCGAAAAAGCCATGAAAGATCGGGAAGTAACCAGCACGAAATGTCCATTATGCCATAATCCGGCCAAGCGTAAGATCCGTTGGTTTATGAATAATTCCAAGGTTTATTACAGTGTGTCCCTTTGTCAGGAGCACGGCTTTGTACTGGGAAAAATCAGGATTCGCCGAACGGAAGACAATAAGTATTATGTAATTAAGAAGCTCACCAATGTAACAGATGAAGAAGCCGATGAAATCCGCCAGAAACGTGATGCTCATCGTGCCAAACGGAGACTGAAGAAAGAAGAGCAGTAAATCCGTGAAACTACTGCTTGTAATGAATGAAAAACTAACATTTGGTTAATAGAAAAATCCCCTCCAATCACATATGCTGATTATAAGTAATACAACAACAGCGTATAAAAAAGGAGGGGGTTTTATGAGTTTAAGAAATTATTTTTACAGGTTTGGGAAATACATTCTGACATTTTTCTTTGTAACACTGCTGATGGTTCTCTTTGGTCCGCTACAGGCGCAGGCTGCTATTACCAAGGCGGTTACCACGGATGGTTTTAAACTCAGTGGAACGGGCAGCATGAATGTGTGGGATGGAGACGAATTCCGCTATTATATCGGTTATCAGATCCCTCATGAAGACTCCATGGATTATAAGGTAGATGTGACTATGACTTTTCAAAGCTCCGGTCTGACACCAGGCAGGGCAAGCGTGTATCTGGATGACGACAGCATACCCTTATATTCAAACGGAGGTACGGTGCTGCAGGGCTCAGCCACGTTCTCCAAATCTGATGAAATGGAATTGATGGAAATATTTGTAAATTACGATAGTTTTCCAAGTGAGCAGAACGTAGATTTTTCCATCTCGGTAAATGTACTGGAAAATCGCAAAAACGCAGATATTGCCATTTATCCTCCGGAAAACAATTACGACAAAACCACAGGAGTGTTTCTGGTAACGGTTGACGATCCTTATGTTTTTTATTCAAATAAGGATTCGTCCAAATATTCTGTAAGTATTTCGGACTCATCGGTGGCACAGGTTACAGGCATTACTCCAAAATCCAATGACAGCTTTGAGGTGAGCGTATATTTTGCAAAAGCAGGTTCGGCGGATTTCATTTTTAGATATGGAAATCAGACGAAAAAGGTGACCTTCACAGTAGCGAAAACAGTCATAACTGTTTCCAGTTCCATCTCCCTGAAGGTGGGGGATACCACCATGTTTTCCAATTATGTTTTCAAAACCGGCGGTGGAAGCATCACCATCAAGAAAGTGAAATCCAGCAATAAAAAGATCGTTGATGCAGCCGGAGGATTCCTGATCGCAAAGAAGCCTGGCACTGCCAAGGTAAGCGCCCTGGTAAATGGCAAGCGGAGAACCATAACCGTGATTGTCGGCAAAAAGCCTGCCCCCAAGCCAAAACTGAAACAGCTTCAGGTAAAAGTGAAAGGCTATAAATATTATCCGGATTCTGGCAAAACCATATACACAACCCGTTTCACCAATAAATCCAAAAGTACCATCACCAAAGTGAAGCTTAAATTCACCATGACCATTAATGAAGAAATGACCCGAACCAAAACCTTCAAGGTCAATATAAAACCGGGAAAGACAAAAACCATGAAGCTGAATATAGGAAAATTAATAGCAAATCCTTCAAATATTAAGGTGAAATGCCTGAAATTCTGGTATAAGAGTTGAGGAAAGAAACTGTAGTAATAGGGGCATTTCGAATAAAGAGATAAAAGAATATTGTGTAAAGTAGAGGAGTTACAATAAAAATAATACAGGGCTAAGAACGAAAATGCGTAATGCAGTTTTCATTCTTAGCCCTTATTCTATAAAGTCGGTGTTGTCAGCAGACTGGTCATGATCGACCGTTCATACTGCATTCCCCATCCAACCATCTGACCATTGAAATAATACTTGCTCTTTAATCTCAATGGTCCCACAGCGTTGGAAAGAATGGCCTGTTTCTTGGTAAGAACACTGAGGTCTGTTCCTGTGGGGACGGTCACGTATACATTTTTTGTGTAGTAGAATGGATAAGTATTTCCGCAATTATTCAGCAGATACTGCTCACCTGGAAGATTTTTCTTCGGAACAGGATTCTTTCTGATTTTTACTTTTTTACATTCGAAATTGTCGAAACCGTAATCCAGGAGACTTTTTGTGTCAGCCCAGGCGCCATTTACGGAATTCATCACAACTGCAACCAGGGTCATATTTCCACGCTTGGCATAGGTGATCAGAGTAGCACCGGCAGCATCTGTGTAGCCTGTTTTTCCACCCAGAACACCATCATAGGCGTAATCCCTACCAGCCATCATCTTGTGATGATTGAGCAGATAGCGGGTTTCTGTAAAAATATTGGTAGGCGGAATTTCATAAAGATCTGTGGTGAAAAATTTCCTGCAAAGTGGATTCTGCCATGCAGCCTTGGCTATTTTTGCCATGTCGCCTGCGGTGGTTACATGAGTTTCATCAGGAAGTCCGTTAGGGTTATTAAAATGGGTGTTTTTGCATCCAAGCTGCTGGGCTCTGGTGTTCATCAGCTCTACAAACTTCTTCACAGAACCGGAAACCTCTTCCCCAATACCAAGTGCCATTTCATTGGCTGATTCCAGCATCAGTGCCATAAGACATTGTTCAACTGTAAAAACCTCTCCGGCATCACCATAAATGGTGGAACTTCCCGCTTCAATTCCGTAAGCCGCCTGCTGAGAAAGGGTAAGCTGTGCGTTCACGTCCAGGTTCTCACATCCAAGAAGACAGGTGAGAAGCTTGGTAATACTGGCCGGGTAAAGCTGAGTATTGGCATTCTTGGAATACAGGACCGCTTCTGTATTTAAGTCCATGAGAACTGCTGACTGCGCCTCAATCTTAGGACCCTCCGGCCAACCCTCAATGGAATCGGTATCAGCTGCCTGTGCATAATATTCGGTATGCGGATCCGGAGTAGGAGTGGGAGATTCGCTGGCAGTGTCTGTAGCTTCTGCCCAGACAGCGCCCGTCTGCCCAAGCAGCATTGCTGCTGTCAGGATTCCACAGAAAATCCGCTTTATTTTCATATGAAGATTTTTCCTGATCATATAAAATCCTTTCTTAAAATAGTACATAAAATTCCCAATACGTAATTGCATTATACCACTTTTCTTTATGTAAAACTATTAAAAGAGTGTGAATTGTTCACAGCACCCCGGAAAATCCACAAATTCAGCATTATTTTCCCCTATTCTCCCCATTTTTTCAGCGGAAAAACACTTGACATATAGAAATTCAGACCCTTATAATAGACAGGAAACAGAATAGTTAAAGACTGTGATGGAGACAGTAAGCTGATTTTGAACGTTTAAGGTTGTGCAGACACAGACAGCAGCAATCTTTTCAGCGAGACGGGGATGGTGTAAGCCCGCCGCAAGTAGATTCAGCCGAAGATCACTCCGGAGTTTTATCTCTGAAGGAACAAGTAGGAGATAACGGAATTCCCCCGTTACAGGGAGCGTGTATCGGCTGCGTGTGCAAGCCTGTACAATGTAACAGGTGGTATAACGAGTGCTGACAGCTTTCGTCCTTTTGCAGGATGAGAGCTTTTTTTATGCAGACGGAGAATCCTGCAGGCAGGATTCTTTATGTAACAGGAAATCCCAACAGCAATCGACTGATAATTTTAAAGGAGGAAAAAGCTTTGTACCAGAAAGTAGACACGAATCTGAATTTCGTAGATCGCGAGAAAAAAGTAGAAGAATTCTGGAAAGAAAACCATATTTTCGAAAAAAGTATGGAAAACCGTAAAGAAGGCCCGACTTACACATTCTATGACGGACCGCCAACAGCAAACGGCAAGCCGCATATCGGCCATGTGCTGACACGTGTTATCAAGGATATGATCCCAAGATACCGTGCAATGAAGGGTTACATGGTTCCGCGTAAGGCTGGATGGGATACCCATGGTCTTCCGGTAGAGCTTGAAGTAGAGAAGAAGCTTGGTCTGGATGGAAAAGAGCAGATCGAGGAATACGGTATGGAGCCGTTCATCCAGCAGTGTAAAGAGAGTGTCTGGAAATACAAAGGAATGTGGGAGGATTTCTCCTCAACAGTTGGTTTCTGGGCTGATATGGAGCATCCATATGTAACTTACGAGGACAATTATATTGAGTCCGAGTGGTGGGCACTGAAAGAAATCTGGAACAAAGGCCTCTTATACAAAGGCTTCAAGATCGTTCCTTACTGTCCACGCTGCGGAACCCCGCTTTCATCCCAGGAGGTTTCCCAGGGCTATAAATTAGTAAAAGAGCGTTCTGCAATCGCACGTTTCAAAGTGGTTGGAGAGGATGCATATTTCCTGGCATGGACCACAACACCGTGGACACTGCCTTCTAACGTTGCACTTTGCGTAAATCCGGATGAGACTTACTGTAAAGTAAAAGCAGCAGACGGATACACTTATTATATGGCAGAAGCACTTCTTGACAAAGTACTTGGCAAGCTTGCAAAGGAAGAAGAGCCTGCATATGAGGTCCTGGAAACCTATAAAGGAAAAGACCTGGAATACAAGGAATATGAGCCACTGTTTAAATGCACAGGTGACTATGTAGCATCCAAGGGCAAGAAAGCGCATTATCTCGTATGTGATAACTACGTTACCATGAGTGATGGTACCGGTATCGTTCATATCGCTCCTGCATTTGGTGAAGACGACAGCCGTGTAGGACGTGAATATGACCTTCCGTTTGTACAGTTTGTAGATGGCAAGGGTGATCTTACTGCTGAGACACCATATGCCGGTGTATTTGTTAAGAAAGCAGACCCAATGGTACTGGCTGATCTTGAAAAAGAAGGCAAGCTGTTCGATGCTCCGAAATTTGAGCATGATTACCCACACTGCTGGCGTTGCGATACACCACTGATCTACTACGCAAGAGAATCCTGGTTTATTAAAATGACAGCTGTTAAAGATGACCTGATCCGCAATAACAACACCATTAACTGGATCCCGGAGAGTATCGGTAAAGGACGTTTCGGCGACTGGCTTGAGAACGTTCAGGACTGGGGAATCAGCCGTAACCGTTACTGGGGAACTCCACTGAATATCTGGGAGTGCAGCTGCGGTCATATGGAATCTGTTGGAAGCCGTCAGGATCTCTATGAGAAAACTGGTGACGAGCGCGCCAAGACAGTAGAGCTTCACCGCCCATACATTGACGAGCTTACCATGAAGTGTCCGGAGTGCGGCGGCACTATGCACCGTGTACCGGAGGTTATTGACTGCTGGTTCGATTCAGGAGCAATGCCATTTGCACAGCATCATTATCCATTTGAGAATCAGGAATTGTTCAAACAGCAGTTCCCGGCAAACTTTATTTCTGAGGCTGTTGACCAGACAAGAGGATGGTTCTACTCCCTTCTTGCTGAGTCTACTCTTCTGTTTAATCAGGCTCCATATAAGAACGTTATCGTTCTTGGACATGTTCAGGATGAGAATGGCCAGAAGATGAGCAAGTCCAAGGGAAATGCAGTTGATCCGTTTGATGCACTTCAGACATACGGTGCAGATGCCATCCGCTGGTACTTCTACATCAACAGTGCACCATGGCTGCCGAACCGTTTCCATGGCAAGGCTGTTCAGGAAGGTCAGCGTAAATTCATGGGTACTCTGTGGAATACCTATGCATTCTTTGTACTTTATGCAAATATTGATAACTTCGATGCTACCAAATATACACTTGACTATGACAAGCTTCCGGTTATGGACAAATGGCTCCTCAGCAAGCTGAATACACTTGTAAAGACTGTTGACGAGGATCTGAACGACTATAAGATTCCGGAGACTGCAAGAGCACTTCAGGGCTTTGTAGACGAGATGAGTAACTGGTATGTAAGACGCTGCCGTGAGCGTTTCTGGGCAAAAGGCATGGAGCAGGATAAGATCAATGCGTACATGACTCTTTACACAGCACTGGTAACGGTTGCCAAGGCTGCAGCTCCGATGATCCCGTTCATGACAGAGGATATTTACCAGAATCTTGTAAGATCTCTGGACAAAACAGCTCCTGAGAGTATCCATCTCTGCGACTTCCCGGAAGTAAAGGAAGAGTGGATCAACAAGGATCTGGAAGAAAACATGGAAGAAGTTCTGGATGTTGTTGTTCTTGGCCGTGCATGCCGTAACACAGCAAACATCAAGAACCGTCAGCCAATCGGAACCATGTATGTAAAAGCTCCGAAGGTGATGGATAAATATTTCACAGACATTATTGCAGACGAGCTGAATGTAAAGGAAGTGAAATTTGCAGATGACGTGGAATCCTTCATTTCCTACAGCTTCAAGCCACAGCTTCGTACAGTGGGACCGAAATACGGCAAGCTTCTTGGCGGAATCCGTGCTGCACTTGCAGAAATCAACGGCAACAAGGCAATGAACGACCTGAAAGCAAACGGTGTACTTGTACTTGATATTGATGGAAACAAGGTTGAGCTTACAGAGGAAGACCTGCTCATCGAGACTGCACAGACAGAAGGTTATGTAACAGAGTCTGAAGGCGAGACTGCAGTTGTTCTGGATACCAACCTGACACCTGAGCTGATCGAAGAGGGATTTGTCCGCGAGATCATCAGTAAAGTACAGACCATGCGTAAAGAGGCTGGCTTCGAGGTTATGGATAAGATCCGTGTATCTGTAAAAGATAATGACAAGATTATCGAGACCATGAAGGCAAACGAGGCTGAGATCAAATCTGAAGTTCTGGCTGAGGAAGTCGTTTATGGCGAGACAGATGGTTATGTAAAAGAGTGGAATATTAATAAAGAGCATGTAACTCTTGGTGTTACAAAGCTTTGATTTAACATACAACAGGAGGATCAAAATGATTGACAAACAGTTTGACAAAGAAACCTTCAAGAAAAGTGTAAAAGACAACGTTAAGTTTCTTTATCGCAGAAAGCTTGAAGAGGCAACTCAGGAGCAGCTTTTCCAGGCAGTAAGCTACACAGTGAAGGATGTGATCATCGATAACTGGCTTGATACACAGAACGCTTATGAAAAGCAGGATCCGAAGATCGTATATTATATGTCCATGGAGTTTCTTATGGGACGTGCCCTTGGAAACAACCTTTTAAACCTTGGTGCATACGGTGAGGTGAAAGAGGCTCTTGAAGAGCTTGGAATCGACATCAATGCACTTGAGGATCAGGAGCCGGATCCGGCTCTTGGAAACGGTGGTCTTGGAAGACTTGCAGCATGCTTCCTTGATTCCCTTGCAACACTTGGATACAGTGCATATGGCTGCGGAATCCGTTACCGTTATGGTATGTTCAAACAGGAAATCAGAGACGGATACCAGGTTGAAGTACCGGATGCATGGCTTGAGGAAGGCTATCCATTTGAGCTCCGTCGTCCGGAGTATGCAAAAGAGGTACATTTTGGTGGATATGTAAGAGTTGAATATGACCAGGCAACCGGTCAGAACAAATTTATCCATGAAGGATACCAGGCAGTAAAGGCTATCCCATACGATATGCCAATCGTTGGATACGAGAACAATGTAGTAAATACACTTCGTATCTGGGATGCAGCTGCTATCGAAGAATTTGGATTTGATTCCTTTGACAAAGGTGATTACAAGAAAGCCGTTGAGCAGGAGAACCTCGCAAAGGATATCGTAAACGTTCTTTATCCGAACGACAATAAAATGTCCGGTAAAGAGCTTCGTCTGAAACAGCAGTACTTCTTCGTATCTGCAAGTATTCAGGCTGCAATTGAGAAATATAAGAAAACACATAATGATATTAAGAAGCTCCACGAGAAAGTCGTATTCCAGATGAACGATACTCATCCGACTATGGCAGTTGCAGAGCTTATGCGTCTTCTTATGGATCAGGAAGGTCTTGGCTGGGATGATGCATGGGCTGTAACTACCAAATGTGTTGCTTACACCAACCATACTATTATGGCTGAAGCTCTTGAGAAATGGCCGATCGAGCTGTTTTCCAGACTTCTTCCACGTGTATATCAGATCATAGAAGAGATTAACCGTCGTTTTATCATTGAAGTACAGAATAAATATCCTGGAAACTATGAGAAGATCAAAAAGATGGCAATCATCTATGACGGACAGGTTAAGATGGCTCACCTTGCAATCGTTGCAGGCTTCTCTGTAAATGGTGTTGCAAGACTTCATACAGAAATCCTGAAGAATCAGGAGTTAAAAGATTTCTATGAGATGATGCCGGAGAAATTTAATAACAAAACCAACGGTATCACTCAGAGACGTTTCCTTCTTCACGGAAACCAGAATCTTGCTGCATGGATCACAGACCATATTGGACCAGACTGGATCACAGATCTTTCCCAGATCAGCAAGCTGAAGGTATATGTTGATGATGAGAAAGCACTTCAGGAGTTTATGAATATTAAATTCCAGAACAAACAGCGTCTTGCAAAATATATTCTGGAGCACAATGGTGTTGAAGTTGATCCTCACTCCATTTTCGATGTACAGGTTAAGAGACTTCATGAGTATAAGAGACAGCTTCTCAATATCCTTCATGTAATCTATCTGTACAACCAGATTAAATTACATCCGGAGATGGAATTCTATCCAAGAACCTTCATCTTTGGTGCAAAAGCTTCTGCAGCATATGAGCGTGCGAAAAAGATCATCAAACTGATCAACTGCGTAGCAGATGTTGTAAACAACGATCCATCAATTGGCGGCAAGATCAAAGTTGTATTTATCGAGAACTACAGAGTATCTAATGCTGAGATGATCTTTGCAGCAGCAGATGTTTCCGAGCAGATTTCTACTGCAAGTAAAGAGGCTTCCGGTACAGGTAACATGAAGTTCATGCTGAACGGTGCTCCTACACTTGGAACCATGGACGGTGCAAACGTAGAGATCGTTGAGGAAGTTGGTCAGGAGAACGCATTCATCTTCGGTATGAGCGCTGACCAGATCATTAATTATGAGAACCATGGCGGATACGATCCAGACTTTATCTACAACACAGATGCTGAGATCCGTCAGGTACTGATGCAGCTGATCAATGGAACCTTCTCCAGCGATACAGAGCTGTTCAGAGATATCTATGATTCTCTTCTGAACACTAAGAACTGCTCCAGAGCAGACCAGTATTTCATTCTCGGAGACTTCAGATCCTATGCTGAGGCTCAGAAGAGAGTGGAGGCAGCTTACAAGGATGAGAAGAAGTGGGCGAAGATGGCGCTTCTGAACACTGCATGCAGTGGTAAATTCTCCTCTGACAGAACCATCCAGGAGTATGTAGATGATATCTGGCATCTGGATAAGGTTACTGTAACCAAGAGCGAGGCTGCTGAGAAATAAATAAGGGCAAATTTATTTTGCGAAAAAGATTATAAGAAATAATAAAAGCTGTATCCATGCCAGAACCTGAAAAGGTTGGTGTGGATGCAGCTTTTTTCCGCTACAGTAAATATGAATTTTTTCAGATTGAGTTTACCATTCAAGTGTGCCATAATGAATATATACATATCAGTGTGGGAAAAATGCGGATAAGGAGGTCAGAGGCTGTTATGAAACCAATCGTATCCATTGGAAATCAGGATTTCAGATCCATTCGGGAGAATCATAATTTTTATATTGATAAGACAGCGTTTATCAAAGAATGGTGGGAAAATCAGGATACAGTTACGTTGATCACCCGCCCCAGACGCTTTGGCAAAACCTTGAACATGAGTATGGTGGAGAATTTTTTCTCAATTCAATCCAAGGCGGAGGAGAATCTTTTTACAGGGCTTGAGATTTGGAAAGAAGAGAAGTACTGGGAACTTCACGGCAAATATCCGGTGATTTTTCTTAGTTTCGCTTCTGTGAAAGGCGATACTTATTCCGATGTGCGCGAAGGAATCGTGCAGACCATCCTGGATCTATACGCGAAGTATGATTATCTGCGCCAGAGTGATGCACTGAATGAGAAGGAAAAGGCCTATTTTGACTATGTGAATGGTGAAATGTCCAATACCATTGCAGCTATGGCGCTTCGGAGATTATCTCTTTGTATGAGTCTGTATTATGGGAAAAAAGTGTTGATTCTGCTGGATGAATATGATACGCCGCTGCAGGAAGCTTATGTGAAAGGGTACTGGAATGAACTGACCTCTTTTATGAGCAGTCTGTTTAATTATACGTTTAAAACCAATCCATATATGGAACGTGGATTGCTAACTGGAATCACACGGGTCAGCAAGGAATCTATTTTTTCCGATCTTAATAATCTGGAAATAGTGACAACCACCTCAAATAAATACAGCACCTCTTTTGGTTTTACGGAGGAGGAAGTGAGAAATGCCCTGCAGCTGTTTGGACTCCAGGATCAGGCGGATAATGTGAAAAAATGGTACGATGGTTTTTGCTTTGGAAATAAGAGTGATATTTACAATCCCTGGTCTATTACGAAATATCTGGATACTGGGAAATTTGACAGCTATTGGGTTAATACCAGCTCCAATTCGTTGATTGATAAGCTGATTCAAGGCGGTACTTCAGATATCAAAATTGCTATGGAAGATTTGCTGGAGGGAAAGACCATAGAAACTGCCATTGATGAAGAAATCATTTTTGAGCAGCTGGAAAATAACAGTGCGGCTGTGTGGAGTCTGTTGCTGGCCTGTGGATATTTGAAGGTAAATAAAGCTTCAAAAGATGGCGCTGGTGGAAACTATATTCTTTCTCTGACTAATTTTGAAGTACAGAACATGTTTCGCCGCATGATTCAGGGATGGTTTGGTAATGTGTCCGTAAGGTACAACGATTTTATTAAAGCATTATTGTCAGATGACCTGGATTACATGAATCAGTATATGAATCAGGTTGCGATGCAGACTTTCAGCTTTTTTGATACTGGAAAAAAGGCAGAAGAGCAGGAGGAACCGGAGCGGTTTTACCATGGTTTTGTACTGGGGCTGATGGTTGACCTTGCAGATAAATACAGAATTACCTCTAACCGGGAAAGCGGTCTGGGACGGTACGATATTATGATGGAGCCCCTGGAGAAAAATAAAAGAGCATATGTAATAGAATTTAAAGTGCATAAAGCAAAGCGTGAAAAGGATTTGGAGGAAACCGCACAGAATGCTTTGCAGCAGATTGCGGAAAGAAATTATGATGCGGAGCTTATGGCACGGGGAATTCGAAAAGAAAATATCAGACATTTGGGATTTGCATTTTGGGGAAAGAAAGTGCTGATTGAGCAGGAATAAATCAGGAACGGGCAGCAGCTCTTAGTTGAGTTGCCTGCCCGTTGGTGTTATACATTATTTTTCTATTGCTATTTCCTGCCAGTACTCATAGGCCAGCATATGATACATTTTCCTTACGGTAGTCCGCTGACTGGTGTAGAGTTTGGCTAGTTTGCGCTTCTGGATGTAGAGGTCTTTCGGCATTTCTTCAAGGTCGTAGGGAACCTTATCATTTACATAATACTTTCCAAAAGAATAGAAATCAGCATTGCAGTCTGTCTCTTTATAGGCTTTTTTTACAAGCTGGTGAGTCATCTGGTGGTGGTGATGGCCGTACTCGCCGTCTGCGTTGTGAGTGGCAACCTGTTTCCAGTCTTTGTAGTTCAGGACTGTGGCAATATCTGCTTCCATATCTTTTTTCCAGTAGTTCCAGCTGCTGCGATCTTTTCCGATTTTGTCAGGGTAGGAAAGAATCAGATATTTGTCCCCGGTAGCTTTCATTACGGATTTAAATTCTGCGCTTCGAACCGGATCATTTCCACGGGTCATACATACTACCAGATACTTCTCCTCAATCAAATGCCGTCCTCCCCAGAGCAGATCATCATCTGGGTGTGCCACAAACATCACCTTGTCGTAACCATCCAGATCAAGGGCGTCCAGATCGGCAGTAGTTACATGGGGCAGATTCAGGTAAGGATAAAAAAGATAAAGCTTATGTCCGGCAAAGGCAATCGCGCTTAGTATTACAATTGCCGCCAGTAACTGTTTCCAGTGCCGCACTGACCAGGAAAAAAGATCGACAGTGCTGGAACTGGCAGAAAAAATATTTTTCATATTAGGTACTCCATTTCTGAGTTTATTTGTATAGACGAAATCGAAAATGAAATTGATTATTTGTAACAATTATACTATATTTGAGATAAGTTACAAGCTAAGATATAATACCATAAAAAACAATGGAGGATGAATATGAAAGAACTTCTTTACGGAGCAGCATATTATGATGAGTATATGCCGTATGATCGCCTGGATAAAGATGTGGAAATGATGAAAAAAGCGGGAATCAATACCGTTCGAATTGCCGAGTCTACCTGGAGCACCTGCGAGCCGCAGCCAGGAGTATTTGATTTTTCCCATGTGGAAAGAGTAATGGATGCCATGGAAGAGGCAGGAATCAATGTGATTATCGGTACACCTACCTATGCTGTGCCTACCTGGATGGTGAAGGCACATCCGGATGTACTGGCTGAAACAGTAAGAGGAAGAGGCATTTACGGCGCCCGTCAGATCATGGACATTACCCATCCGGTGTACCTTTTCTATGCGGAGCGTGTAATCCGAGAACTGATGAAGCTCACAGCACATAGAAAGTGCGTCATCGGTTTCCAGCTGGATAATGAGACGAAATATTACGGAACTGCTGGAAAAAACGTGCAGGAGCAGTTTGTGAAATATATTCGTGAAAAATTCCATGATGATCTGGATGCCCTGAATTACGAATTTGGCCTGGATTACTGGAGCAATCGAATCAACGCCTGGGAGGATTTTCCAGATGTGCGCGGAACCATCAACGGAAGCCTTGGCGCAGAATTTGAGAAATTCCAGAGAACTCTGGTGGACAAATTCCTCGGCTGGCAGGCTGATATTGTAAATGAATATAGAAGAGAAGACCAGTTTGTAACCCATAATCTGGATTTTGAGTGGCGTGGATATTCCTATGGCATTCAGCCTTATGTAAACCATCTGCATGCGTCCCAGTGCCTGACAATTGCAGGAACCGATATTTACCATCCTACACAGGACGACCTCACTGGCGTAGAAATTGCATTCGGCGGAGATCTGATCCGCTCCCTGAAACAGGATAACTATCTGGTAATTGAAACCGAAGCACAGGGATTTCCTGGATGGACACCATATAAAGGACAGCTGAGATTACAGGCATACAGTCACCTGGCATCGGGAGCGAATAGTGTGATGTACTGGCACTGGCATTCCATTCACAATGCCTGTGAAACCTACTGGAAGGGAATTCTTAGTCATGATTTTCAGGAGAATGCCACTTACAGGGAAGCCTGCATAATTGGTAACGAGTTTGCCCGCCTTGGAAAACATCTGGTTAACCTGAAGAAGAAAAATGAAGTGGCAGTACTGGTCAGCAATGAAGCACTTACTGCTCTGAACTGGTTCCGAATCCAGGAACAGGCACCCGGCGCGGATGCTAAGAGTATCTATTATAATGACGTTATGCGTTGGATGTACGATACTCTGTATCACATGAACATAGAATGCGATTTCATCTGGCCAGAGTCCGAGAATCTGGATCAATATAAAGCAATTATAGTACCAGCCCTTTATGCGGCACCTGATGAGCTTCTCATACGGTTAAATCAGTATGTGGAAAATGGCGGAACCCTGATTGCATCCTTTAAAACTGCTTTTGCAAATGAAAATGTGAAGGTAAGCCATGAGGTGCAGCCGCATATTCTGAGCAACTGCTTCGGAGTCCATTACGATCAGTTCACTTTCCCGAAAAATGTGGGCTTAACAGGGGAAGTTATTCTGAAAAAAACAGATCAGAAAGGCAATGCACACCCAGCTGCGAATGTATTTATGGAGCTTCTGGTTTCGGAAGGAGCAGAAGTGCTGGCATCTTACGAGCACTATAATTGGAAAGATTACGCCGCTATCACCCGAAACCACTACGGAAAAGGCCAGGCCGTATACATCGGCTGCATGACAGACGAGGAAACCCTGAAGTCCGTTTATAAAGCCGTGCTCCCGGAAGCAGACGTAGAAATCCCAGAATACCACTACCCAATTATTGTGCGAAAAGGTTTGAATGATCTGGGAAAAACTGTTTGTTATTTCTTGAATTATTCTGGTATGGAACTGGAAATGCCTTATGATTATAAAAATGGCATAGAGCTGTTAGAAAACACCGCCGTAGAAAATGGCACCGCTCTCCAAATGCCTGCATGGGGTGTGAAAATCGTGGAAGAAGCTTAAAAAGAAACCATAAAAAGTCCCGGTAAACGGTGGAAAGACATCGGTTACCGGAACTTTTTGTGTTACCAGTATTTGTTTGGAACACCAGTAGCGTGATTTGTTTGGTCCGTGTGTTGGTTTATATGCTGGCGGCTTTCTGCCTGGTCTGATTGTGGTTGTAAGGAAAGCGGATATAGGTCTAAATAATTTAATGCACATAAAACGTGATTTTTGTGTTAAGATAGTAATGAAAAACGTGAGAAAATTGCGAATAAAAGCTTATAAAACGTGATGACTTTTCTTGAAGGGGTGAGACTATGTATTTTAGGACGATAAGCGGGAATCCTCGGCAATTCAATTACCGAGATGAAAGCGTAGAATTGTGCATATCTGCACATTGAAATAATATAATAATCTCTTTACTCTTTGATATTAAGCTCTTTGATATTAATGCCGTAACCGGCATACAACAAGTCGAAAATATGTTCGGTTTTCATTGCATGTTTCAATTCATTATGTTATACTATATGTATGAAAGAAAATCTAATACATTATAGAACTTGTGTATGTAATATTAACTACCATATGGTATGGTCGGTGAAATACCGACGGAAGATATTAACCCCAGATATTGAGGAATACCTTCAGGAACTGGTGCAGCAGATTGCTGAGGATAAGGGCTTTACTGTTCATTTATTTGAATGTGGTGAAGGAGACCATGTCCATTGCTTTGTATCAGCTCCACCAAAGCTGTCTATAACAGCAATTGTCAAGTATCTGAAAGGGATCACCGGCAGAAAATTATTCGAACGTTTTCCGGAAATAAGAAACCAGCTGTGGAAGGGAGAGCTATGGAATCATTCCTATTATGTGGAAACAATCGGGTCTGTATCTGAAGAAAATATCCGCCGTTATATTGAACATCAGAGCAAATCGTATTAAATCAAGGTGAAGGGTAAATTTTTATCTGCATAGCTGCTGGAAGGGGGAAAGAGGAATGCTGCTGTCACACAGGACATCTGTAAAAATCCGGCCGGAATATTCCAACATTATAGGACATATGTGTTATGCAGCTTCCAAACTCTGGAATGTCTGCAACTATGAACGCCATCATTATAAAGAACTGGGACTGGAAAAGTATCCTGACTGGTATTATCAGAAAAAAGCACATAAAGAAAATCTGTGGTATAAACAGCTTCCGTCACAGACAGCGCAGGAGACCTGCAAGCAGCTGGACAAGGCATGGAAATCTTTTTATGTCCTGAAAAAGACCGGAGGAATCAAAGCTCCAAATCCGCCCCGTTTTAAACAGGACAATATCCCGGTTACATACATGCAGATGGGGATCCGGCATGAGAAAGGTTCAGATCAATTGCGTCTGTCGCTGCCAAAAGATCTGAAAAGCTATATGGAAGAAACATACGGGATCCATGAAAAATTTCTATATCTTGAAAATAAGATTTTCAGGGACATGGATCATATAAAACAGCTGCGGATCTATCCGCCGGAAAATGGAACATGTGACCTTATTGTTATCTATGAGATTGAAGAGCCGGAACAGCTTTCTCAGAATGGACATTATTTATCTGTTGATCTTGGGCTTCATAATCTGATGACCTGTTATGATTCCGGAAATGGCCGGACTTTTATCCTGGGAAGGAAATATCTTTCGTTGGAAAGATATTTTCATAAAGAGATTGCCAGAGTACAGTCTGTATGGTATGCACAGCAGTCGGAAAGAGGGATAAAATATCCAAGATCATCGAAACATATCCAGAGGCTTTACAGGAAAAAGCAGAATGCAGTGAAGGATTATCTTCATAAAGTGACCAGATGGATTGCAGAATACTGCAGAAAAGAAGACATCCGCTGTGTGGTTGTGGGAGACATCCGAAACATCCGCAAAGAAAATGATATGGGGCATAAGACCAACCAGAAGTTACACGAACTGCCATATAACAAGCTGTATATCATGCTGGAATATAAGCTGAAACTGTATGGAATACAATTGATAAAACGGGAAGAAAACTATACCAGCCAGTGCAGTCCGTTAGCACCAGAAGTATCAAAAAGATATGCAGAAGCATCAAACCGAAAAGAACGGGGCATATATATAACCAACGGAGTAAGATATAATGCCGATGCAGTAGGAGCATTTAATATCCTGCGGAAATATCTTTCCGTATCCGGAAAGCAGAAGGAACTGTCCGTAACCGGACTAAAAAATCCAGAAATAATAAAAGTAGCTGTATAGCCGAAAGGCAAGCAGTATTGGTGTCATGGACGCACCCTGAAAAAAGGCGGTATCCCGCCAGATTTCAGATACTCTGGTAACTTAGTTGCCGAGTAGTTCACGAGAAAGGTAGATAGTTATTTAAGACAGTGGAAGGATAAAGAAAACAGGCTTCCGCTAATCATTAAAGGTGCAAGACAGATTGGGAAAACGGAATCTATTGTTCATTTTGCAAGTGAAAATTATGAGAATATAGTTTTTATAAATTTTGTGCTGGAGGGGCAGTATAAAACTATATTAAGTGACGGATATTGCCACTTCTTTGAAGGCTTTTAAGCTGGATGGAAGATTTGATGTAATTTGCAGCGGATCTCTACTTGGAATTAACTATAAAAAGATCCACAGCAATAGCGTTGGCTATAAAACAGATTACGAAATGTTTTCCATGGATTTTGAGGAGTTTCTCTGGGCAAAGGGTTACTCAGATTTACACATCGAACAGATCCTGGAACATATGTGTTCTGGGAAAGCATTTTCTGATACAGAGCTGTCTGTTTACAAAAAAATGTTTCTTGAATATTGCGTGCTTGGGGGCATGCCAGCAGTGATCAGACAATATATAGAAACGAATACATTTTCTGATACTTTGGAAATTCAGCATCAGATTCAATTAGATTATGAAGAAGATATCAGAAAATATGCAGAAGGGTTAGACCAAACGAAGATTGCCAGTGTATATCGAAGCGTTCCGGTACAGCTGGCAAAAGAGAATAAAAAATTCCAGTTGAGTAAAATTGAGAAAAACGCAAGAAGCAGAGAGTATTCGGGCTGTATTGACTGGCTTAAGGATGCGGGAGTTGTTTCTGTCTGCTACTGTCTGGAATATCCGGAATTGCCGTTAAAAGGAAATTATGATGAATTGAAGTTTAAGCTGTACTATCCAGACACTGGCCTGCTAATTGCCTCTTTAGATGAAGAAGCGCAGGAAGATTTACGTGCAAATAAAAATATGGGTGTTTATAAGGGGGCTTTATATGAAAATTTCGTTGCAGAGGCGTTTCTGAAACAAGGATTAGGATTATATTATTACAAAAAAGAAAATGCAACTTTGGAAGAAGATTTTTTTGTCAGGACAAAAGATGAACTGGTTCCGGTTGAAGTAAAGGCAAATAAAAATCGCTCAAAATCTTTAAGAAAACTGATTGATAATGAAAGTTACAGCGATATTAAGTGGGGAATAAAACTGGCTGACAGCAATGTGGGAATAGAAAATGGCATTTATACATTTCCATATTTCTGCTCCTTTTTGATTAAAAGATATCTGGCAAAAAAAGGTTAAAGTTAAACGGCTGCCGCATTGTTCAAAGTGTTTTGATAATGCGGCAGCTGTTTATTAATTAAATTCTCTTCAGTTCATAGCTTCTTGTTCCAAGTCCAATCTTCTCACCATGATCCAGAGTTGCTTCCCACTCCACATTCGGATTGGAATCCATAAAGTGGTTGTGGTGGCAATGCCATTCCGGTTTCGCAAGGTTGTCGCCAAGCTGGCTGTTGCGGATTGGTTCTGCAGCAAGACATGCATCTACGCAGGCCTGATCAAGAGCGATGGGATCGAAGCTTGCGAATATTCCGATATCCGGAAGAATCGGAGCGTCATTTTCGCCGTGGCAGTCACAGTTAGGGCTGATGTCCTGAACCAGAGCGATATGGAAGCATGGGCGCCCATGACAGACTGCCTGTGCATACTCTGTCATTTTACGGCAGAGAAGCTCATTGGAATTGCTGTGCGGGTTGTGAATTGCATCAAAACTGCAGGCACCGATACAACGGCCACAGCCCTTGCATTTATCATAATCAATGACAGCTTTTTTCTCTGGATATGTAATAGCATCACTTCCGCATTCTTTTGCGCAGCGTTTGCAGCCGTGGCAAAGGTCTGTTTCGATAACTGGTTTACCACTATTGTGCTGAGCCATTTTTCCGGCACGGCTTCCGCAGCCCATACCAATATTCTTGATTGCGCCGCCGAAACCGGTGGCTTCATGTCCCTTGAAATGAGTAAGGCTGATGAATACGTCAGCGTCCATTACAGCACGGCCGATTCTGGCAGTTGGACAATACTCCGCATTCTCTACAGGAACTTCTACATCATCTGTACCGCGAAGTCCGTCACCGATAATGATCTGACAACCAGTGGTGATAGTATTAAAGCCATTCAGATTCGCACAATCCATGTGCTCCAGGGCATTCTTACGGCTTCCCGGATAAAGGGTGTTACAGTCAGTAAGAAACGGCATTCCTCCAAGCTCCTTACAAAGATCGGCTACTACTTTTGCATAATTGGGGCGCAGGAAAGCAAGATTTCCAAGTTCGCCGAAATGCATTTTGATGGCAACGAATTTACCCTCCATATCGATGTCTTTGATTCCTGCTGCGATGCAAAGCTTTTTCAGCTTGTCCAGCTGGCTTGTGCCGACTTTACAGCGGAAGTCAGTGAAATATACAGTTGATTTTTCCATAAAATTCCTCATTTCTGATTTTTATTTATCTTCATATTATTCTTGTGATTGCTTTAATGTCAAGTTATTTTTGTACTATAGCGTGTCCTCAAAATCGTTCCCACAAATTGTAACTCACATCTTGCAGAAAGCCTTTTCAAACACGTTTTAAAAGAACTTCAGAACATCCTCCAACTCTCTGCGTCTCGGACGGCTGGGCTCCTCATCGGCTTTTCCCACAGCAATAACGGAAACAATGGTTTCACTTTCCGGAATAGAAAGCATTTCACGAATTTTGTCCCCATCCCGAAGTCCCATAATCAGAGTGGAAAGACCAAGCTCTGTGGCTTTCAGAATCAGGTTTTCGTTCTGAAGACCAAGGTCGTAACAGCCCCATCCATTTCCAATCTCATTATCAGGAGTGCCGTCTGTCTGGAAACCGGCACGGTTATGTACGAAGGTGGTGACGATTAAAGCTGCATGCTCAGTTTTTACATCGTTATTAGCGTAACACAGGCATTCCTTACGAAGCTTCTGACTCATGTCCGCTGATAAAACACAGTAATAACGACCTGTTTCTGTATTCTTCCATGATGGCGCTTCCAAAGCGGCCTGTACAAGCTGCTGGATCTGCTCTTTAGTAACATTTGTATGGGAACTGTACTTACGCACAGATCTTCTGTTCTCAATAAGTGTCTGAAATTCCATGAAAAAGCCCCCTTAAAGTATGTTTTGGCTGTATTTTAGCATAATTCATTGGATGTGAAAAGTTAAAATTTTTTGTAACCTTTCTCCCTATTTATTTGTATAATTAGTGAAGGTACCCGACACAAGAAAATAACAGACCGCTGCTTTTCATACTGATCAGCAGCCAGAGGAGTTCTCATGAGACAACCAGTTCAACAGCTGATCCAGCTCTACCAGAACAATCTTTTTACCGCAGCGTTTAATATTTGTCAGAATCAGATGGATGCGGAGGATGCTGTTCAGGAGACGTTTGTTCAGTATTACACCAGCAGAAAAGAATTTGAAAATGAGCAGCACATCCGGGCATGGCTCCTTCGTGTGGTTATCAATAAGGCGAAAAATATAAACAGGACTTTCTGGAAGAAAAATAAATGCTCTCTGGAGGATTATATGGAAACTCTTTCTTTTCCAGATTCCCAGTCAAGAGATTTGTTTGAAGAGGTAATGAAGCTTCCGGACAAGTACCGCATTGTGATTCACTTGTTTTATTACGAAGATTATCTCGTCAGGGAAATAGCCGAAATCCTGAAGCTTTCAGAAAGCAATGTAAAGGTTCGGCTTTCCAGGGGAAGAGCCTTGCTTAAGGATTCTTTAAAGGAGGAATGGGAAAATGACGAATGGTGAAAAATATAAAAAAGCTTTTTCCGTATTGCAGACTTCAAAGGGCTCATTACAGGAGGTTGAAAATATGGCAAAATTACAGAAAAGAACAAAAATGAAAACTGCAGCTGCAGTGATTGCAGGCTGTATTATCCTTGGAGGAACCGGTACTGCATATGCAGCGAATGTTGGAGGTATCCAGCGCACGGTTCAGATCTGGCTTCATGGTGATCAGACACAGGCGACCTTAGATGTTTCCAATGACGGTACTTATACTATGGAATACTATAATGAGGATGGCACACTTCATCAAACCGGTGGCGGTGGAGTATCTATTGATGCTGACGGAACTCAGCGCGCTCTTACAGCGGAAGAGCTTATGGAGGAAATCAATTCTCCTGATGTAGAATACGAAGAAGATGGAAGCGTATGGGTTTATTTTCATAATCAGAGTATTGACATTACCGACAAATTTGATGATAATAATGTTTGTTTTGTAAAGGTTACAGATGGAAAAGAGACATTCTATTTAACGGTGAAATATAAGAATGGGTACACTTTTTCAAATGATAAATATATAGAACCGTAGAGCTTTTTTCAAACACGCTCTAAAGCGTTTGGTAGGCGTGGAACAGCTGACTTTCATATATGGTGATGTCACCGACATGTTCGTTTAGATAATTGAATTAAGCAAGGATGGCGAGGGGCAAAGGTCTCTCGCCTGATTTACGTAAGGGGGATGAATATGATTTATGAATTAATAGAAACGGGCAGAGCCAGTGCTCTTTTTGCAGGCTGGCAGGATAGTGTGGTCTGGTCCGCATTGCAGGGAGTGATGGGGAAAATATATGTGGATTCTCTGGAAAAACCGGAGAGTGGTGTTGTTATGCTTGGGGATTTCTGCTTCCTGAGTGGAAAACCGGAATCAGAGATCATTTCCGGAGCTTTGACAAATAGTGCATCAGAGGAAGTGATTCTGGTTCCGCAAAATGATGACTGGGCACAGATGATTGTGGAGTGTTACGGGGAGAAGGCAGAGAAAGCGCTCCGTTATGCAATCAAAAAGGAACCTGGGATTTTTGATTTAAAGCAGCTTCAGAAGGTAGCACAGAGTTTGCCAGGAGAGTATGAGATGAGACTGATCGATCAGGAGCTTTTTGAAATTTGCAGAGATACACAGTGGAGTAAGGATTTGACAGCAAACTACGAAAGCTATAGTCAATACAAAGAGTATGGACTTGGTGTTTGTATTTTAACGGGCGGGGAAGTAGTCGCCGGAATTTCCTCTTATTCTGGTTATGGAAGAAGTGACGAGAATCTTGGCTGCCATGGTGGAATTGAAATTGAGGTAGTAACCCGCGAGGACTACCGGAGAAAAGGTCTTGCATATATCGGAGCAGCGCGACTGCTTCTGGAGTGTGACAAACGTGGGCTTTATCCAAACTGGGATGCAGCTAATAAAATGTCAGTAGGACTGGCAGAGAAACTGGGGTATCATTTCAGCCATGAGTATGTGGTTTATAAAGTGAAAAAGTAAGTTGCCGCGAACCGGGAAGTATGATAGAATATGAAATGCTGAAACGGAGTATTATATAATTGTGATTTTTGTTATAAAAAAGCAAAGAAAATACTCGAAATGGAATAAATTTGTCAACTAATTGAAAAAACAGCGGAAGCATCCAGCTGAAAGAATGGGATGTAAGGCCGCTTTTTAGAGGAAATAGGAGAACTTATGACTGGATTTGAGAAGCTGGAAAATAGTTTAATAGATGTAATAAAGGAAGAACAGGCTAAGCTTGGATTTAAGGAAGAGAAGATTCACTTATATTATCCGCTGCTTTCCCTGAATCATTTCTTTTCTGTACTGGACAGCGCAGATGAAATGGAAGCCCGTCTCCAGAACCTGCCGGAAGAATTGATTTCCAAACTGGGAGATGTGGCGGTGTCTCATAAAGGGGACAGATTCTGTTTTTATATACCGGAGCCGGGAAGCGTTTATGTGCATGAGAATATGAAAGAAAATGAATTTATTAAAGTTCTCATCGAACTGGTTCAGAAGCACGACTGCACGAAAGAGAAGCTGCTTGAACTGTTTGCGTCCTACTGGGAAAAAACAGAGTGTCAGGAACTGGACAATGGGGAGTTTGATTTCTATATCCGCTTTCTGGATAAGGAAGATGACGCGTATTATTACTGCTTTAAGGATGAGGGATTTCACTTTATTTATCATAGATTTTTGCCAGAGGATTATGAGGATTTTGGATTTTGAAAAACAAACAGTATGTTGGAGTGATGATTTACAATCTTGACAAATAAGAAAATTTGTGCGTATATTGTAAAAAAGCTGTTTGGCAAAACAAATTTCTAAACAGATTAAAACATTCAGACTACAAAGGGGAGATTGAAAATGGATCTGAAAAATTATTCAACAGGTGTCCAGCACATTGGAATCCCAACGAACGATATTGATAAAACGGTAGATTTTTACCACAAACTGGGCTTTGAAACCGCTTTTGAAACGGTTAATAAAGAGGCAGATGAGAAGGTTGTATTTCTGAAGCTTGGAACTCTGGTTGTAGAAACATATGAGAATCATGCAGCAGTCCTTCAGGCTGGTGCAATTGATCATGTTGCACTCGATGTTAAGGACATAGAAGAAATTTATCAGTACGTTAACGAGGCTGGTTTGAATACCACACAGGACAGTATTCATTTTTTACCATTCTGGGAAAACGGAGTAAAGTTTTTCACTATTGAAGGACCGAATAAAGAGAAGGTTGAATTCAGTCAGTACTTATAAAGGATATTTATAACAGGAAAGGGGCTGTCACACTGAACTGCATCAAGTGCGACAGCCCCAGTTTTGTGGGCTATGAATTAAGATGTCATGTACGCATGGATATTTGCTAACTGTTGTAAAGGTAAACGTCCAGGTGCTTATAGCACTGTTAGTTTCATTGTCTGATTATCGGCATAGCTTAGGGGAGATTCCATAATATTTCTTGAATACTTTGCTGAAGTAACCGGAATCTTTATAACCGACAAGAGAAGAAACTTCTGTAATACTGGTATTTCCCTGTTCCAGTAATCGTCTGGCATGTTCCATTCGGACTGAAAGTATATAATCTGTAATGGTGCATTTCATATATTTGTTGAATATTTTCCGAATATAGCTGGCATCCAGAACAACATTTTCCGAAATTTGTTTCACTGATAACTCTTCGTCCATATAATGCTGCTGAATATAATCCTGAACCAGATGAATTATTTCCGATGCACGTGAAGGCTTGGAACTGTCAGAAAGCAGAATCGCTTTCTGACATATGTGAAACAACAGATTACAGCTGTCATGTGCTGAGGATTTCAGAAAAATATTTGGATATAAAACAGGATCATTATCTAGCACATCATTGATGTTAATTTCTTTTTCAGAAAGAAAAGAAAGAATGATGGAAAAAAGCGGAGATAATAGAAGCTGAGCAGTATACATATCAGAATTCTGCAGCAAAACCTGTTGTTCAATTTCCAGCAGTACTTCTTTCGCATCTTCCAATGATGTCTGACGCAATGCCATAAGAAAGCGGTTGTAAATATCCAAACCAGCAAAGCGTGGTGAAAATATGTGATTATTATTGCTATAGCGGTAAATGGGACTGTCCTGCGATGTCTTATATTGTAAAGCAAGTAAAGCCTTTTGGTAGCTGTCAGCTATCTGACCAGAATCTTCTGCAATGGTTCCAATTCCGAAAGCAAGGTCTATAGAAAACCATTTTTGAATGAATGTTTTGACGGTTTTCATAAAATCAAAGGAAAAATTCTCCGCTCTTTTTTGTGTCTGAAAATTAAAAAGGTAAACAATGTTATTATAAGTATCCTGGAAAGAGTAATAGTTAACTGTTGAATTTATCAATTCATCCAGGCAGTTTTTTACACTGAATTTCAGAAGAGATAAATTTAATTTATTAAGCTCCTGGCAGGAGATATAATTAAATTCTACTATGGCAATCTGATAAATATCTGATACTTTCCATTGGTCAAAAAGATATTTTGCACCATCATCAGATTCAGATGGTTCTTTTGAGAAGGAAAGAAGAGAATACATATAATTATCCAGGGTAAAGTCATGCAATTTTTTTTTGCGAATAGTTTCCTGCTGCTTCTGTTTATATTTTTGTTTCAGAGTTTGAAGAAGCTCAGAGAGTTCATCCGGAGATATTGGCTTTAGCATATAGTCTTCAACCTGGAGTTGTATTGCCTTTCTGGTAAATGAGAAATCGGAATATCCGGTTATAAATACAATCATAATATGTGGATGTTCTTCCTTGATTTTTTCTGCCAGTGTTAATCCATTGATATGGGGCATATTAATGTCCAGAAAAACAATATTAATAGTATTTTTTGAAAGCTCAAAAAGAACTTCCTCTCCGTTCTGAGCAAGGCAGCAGACCTGGAAACCAAGGGAATGCCAGTCTACGGCAGTAAGCATGTAATTACGAAAATATAGTTCATCGTCAGCTATTAATACACGTATCATAATTCCTCCCAATTCTTTGGTATACAGATGACAACAGCTGTACCGGTATCTTTTTGACTGAAAATCCGAAATTTGCATTTGTTATTGTAGTAAAGGAAAAGTCGGTTGTAAACACTTTTCAGTCCGAAATGATCTTCTGCTTCAGGAGAATTCAGATAACGGCGAAGCTTTGCCTGTTCCATTCCTACTCCGTTATCACAAACACATAAAGTAATATGGTCAGTCCGTACTCTGGAGATAATCGTGATAATTCCCGGAGATGTTTTTTCCTTTATTCCATGATATAAAGAATTTTCTACAAGAGGCTGTAAGGTCATTTTGGGGATTATATAGTTTTCTGCCTCTGGTTCAGCTTCGATCTGGAAATCCAAAATAGTAGCATAACGGTATCTCTGAATGAGCAGATAATTTTGCAGCATACGGAATTCTTCCCGAATTGGAATCAGTTCTTTTCCATTACTGAGCACACAACGATAATAATCTGCAAGATATTTTGTTACAGTAGCTGCTTGTTTTTCCTGTTTTTGATAGCAGGAAATATAAATCAAATCCAATACATTATAGAAGAAATGGGGATTGATCTGAGCCTGCATTAAGGACAGTTCATATTTTCGTTTCTGACGCTCATCCTGCTTGATTTGTGCAGTCAGTTTTTCCAGTTCGTGAACCATAGTATTAAAATTATTGGATATATCTCCGATTTCATCGTTTTGCTTAAGATTAGAGCGAACTTTTAAATCTCCAAGTTCAACGTGCTGCATTCTTTCAGAAAGATATTCCAAAGGGGTTGTAATAAGTCTGGTAAAAGCAGAAATCAGAAAAATAATAGTGATTGTGCTTAATATCAGGATAAGAACCAGTAAAAACATATTTATGGCAAAAGTGGATCTGAGGCTTTCTAGTGGAGTTTCATTGACCAGAATATAATCAAGAAAACCTGTGGGAGTCCAAGTCAACATGTGCTTTTCTTTATCTATGTTTATAACCTGGGAACCGGTTTTAGCACTATATATAAAAGAATAACTGTCAGGATCTGCCTGACACAAAGCAGTGCTTTCTGAATTGGAAATCACAATTCCCTGTTTGGAGTTGATTATATAATAGTTTTGATTTAAATTGTCAAACATAGAAGAAATAGTAGCAACTTTTGTGTTTAAAAATAAATAACCAAGTGTTTTTCCGGTATTAATATTGAGTACTCTTTTTGAAAATGTTAAAACTGGTGAATCGATTCCGAGATATGCACGCTTCTGTATATTGAGAAACTGATTCTGCGGAACCCCGGTTGAAGGAATAGAATCAAGCAGTTCTTCCTTGATTTTGCTGAGATCAGGTTCCATGTCGGTACCGGCGCAGACAATTTTATCATTTACAGTGAGATAAACCACAGAGTCTACAAAAGAAAATAAGTGCAGGTTATAATTAAAAGCAGACTTTAGGTAGGAATTAGCCGGATTGCTAAAATAATAACTTTGAGTTTGGTTGATTGTACTGATCAATTCATTTGAGCAGAGAATGACATTATGATATTGGGTTTTCATGTCATTGTCGAGTAGATGACACTCATTCTGAATATGCTCTATAGAACTTTTTAGCTCTTTTTGCGAAAACTGGTAATTGGCGAAAATAAGTAAAACAATGTTTTGCAACAATACAAGAAACATGATGATAAGAATCAGTTTCTTTTTTAATGTAAAGCCAGGTAATGCCAATTGTTTTGCAGACATGATTTCTCCTCCGGTTCCGAAATAAAGTAATCTCACAATATAAGATAAGTACAAAATAATTTTAAGGATTCACGTACTGTAAACCTGTAATGAATTATAACATTATCGTATGGAGAGTTAAAGCTGAACAAAAGAAATGCCTGTTTTTTCTAAAAAGAAGCCTGTTTTTTCCAGATGAAGAAAAGAAGCCTGTTTTTTACAAAAACAAACCTATAAAACACAGGAAATTGTTAATGAAATCGAAGATAATAGAGCCATCAAATACAACAGGTAATCAAAAAGGAGGATTAAGAAATGAAAAAAAGAGTAATCAGTTTTATGATGTCGGCAGTCCTTACATTGTCAGGACTTGGCTGCTATGGACTTGCAAATGTGCATGCAGAAACAGATACGAATGTTGAACGGAAATTAAAAATTTTTGCACATTATGCAGAAGCGGAGAAACCGATTCTGGATTATGCAATCAGCAAAGTTCAGGAGAAATACCCAAATGTAACGTTCGAAATTGAGGCACATCCTAATGATGATGGTCAGACATTAAAGACACGTGCCGCAACAGGAGATATGCCTGATATTGCACATGTAAATGCCGGAGATGTGGAATCACTTTCAGCAAGTGGCAGCTTACTTGATGTAGCCGAGTATGTAAAGGACACCGGATATGCAGATAAAATGACCGAATCTGCAAAGGGAACTGAAGTCTATGATGATGGAAAAACATATATTTTCCCGGACTCCGGAGCTTCTGCAATTCTGCTCTATTACAATAAAAAGGTATTCGAAGATAATAACATTAAGATACCGGAAAATTATGATGAACTTCTTGAGGCAACGAAAGAACTGGTAGCAGATGATATCATTCCATGTGCTCTTTTTGCCAAGGAAGGTTTTGTGAGCGGCGCATTTTTCGATATGTTTGCGCTGAAATCAAATCCAGCTGGTTTAAAGGCTTTATCAGAGGGAAAGGCTCATGCATCAGATAGTGGATATGCAGAGGGCATTAAAAAAATGGTTGACCTTGTAAATGAGGGATTCTTCCAGGCTGGATGTACATCTACAGACTATGAGACAGCACAGAATCTGTTTACGTCAGGTCAGGCAGCAATGTTTATTAACGGTGACTGGGATATTTCTTCTTTAGTAGAAAAAATGGGCGATGATGTAGGGTATTTTGAATCCTATCCTATGGCTGATGCTGGAAAAGAGCAGGATAATTACTATGCATTTTCCGGTGGTTTTACATATGAGGGATATGCTGTTTCTTCTGATACAGAGGATCCGGAGCTTGTTGCTGATATCGTTTCAATTTTGGCAGAGGGTACTGTAGAAGGAAACTATATCTATCAGTCCAAAATTCCAACTGTAATTAATATAGATTCTTCTATTGAACCGAATACTCCGGTTCCGGAACTGGCAAAAAAAGAAGCTGAAGAATTAAAGAACATGGATTTCCAGACTGCATGGACACACACTTTGAAAAATGCTGAGTTTGCCACAAGTTTTGTAGAATTATTACAGGAAATGCTTACAGGAATGGATGCAGATGATGTGATTGTGTCTATTGATGATCTCGTAGACAGCGTTGGTGGAAACTAAGAGTATAGACAGAGGTGAATATATATGAATAAGGTGATGGCAGATAAGAAAGCAATAATGATTTTTACACTGCCTTGTCTGATCTTCTTTGGGCTGATAGCCTTTTATCCGGTCTTTCAAACTGTAATCATGAGTTTCTTTGACTGGGATGGATTGACGACCAAAACATTTACCGGACTTGCAAACTACATAAAACTTTTTCAGGACAGAATATTCTGGACATCTTTCCGCAATAGCTTTCTGGTTGCAGGAGTTCTGATTGTTTTTGAAGTAATTCTTGGAACGTTTCTGACACTTGTGCTTATGGATAAGAGGATTCAGTGCAGAAAATTTATTCGCAGCAGTTTATTCATACCAGTTGTTTTGTCAGTAACAGTAGTGTGTCAGCTGTGGTCCTCCATATTAAATCCGGAAATTGGACTGATCAATCAGATTTTCTCTGCATTAGGTCTTGATTTCCAGCAGCAATGGCTGTCAGACAAGCATGTGGCGATTTTGGTCGTGGCATTTGTAAACGCATGGCAGTACATGGGATATCAATTTGTAATTATTTATTCAGCGGCAAATTCTATTCCAACAGATTATATTGAAGCCAGTCGTATTGATGGTGCTACCAGATGGCAGACAAATTTTTACATTATTTTGCCTATGCTGAGAGATACGCTGAGAAACTGTCTGATCTTTGCTGTGACAGGTGGATTTAATATTTATTCGCAGATGCAGCTGCTTACTCAAGGTGGTCCTGGAACTGCTACATATAGCCTGACTTATATGACATTCCGCAGTGCATTCAAACTTAGAAAATATGGATATGGCTGTACTTCAGCAGTATCGCTAATGCTTATGTGTCTGGCTTCGATTGCAGTTATTAACATGCTTATGAGCAAGAAGAAGGAAAATGAATGATGGAAAGAATCAAAGTAAGATCTCACAAGGCCTGGGTACAAACAATTATATTATTGATATTTGCCTGCCTTAGCATATACCCACTATTATATCTGACATGCTATTCGCTGAAAACAAACGATGAAATATTCTATTCAAATCCTTTTGGGCTTCCTTTGCATCCGCAATGGAGCAACTATATAAAGGCAATTACAACCTTTGATATTATGACATATTTTAAGAACAGTCTGCTTACTACTGCCATTGCGTTGGTTGGTGTTTTTATTCTGATTTTGCCATTTTCCTATGCAGTAGCAAGAATGAAGTGGAAGTTAAAGGGAGCAGCCTCCATGTTTATTTCAATCGGCCTTTTTATCCCTTTGCAGGTCAGCCTGATTCCTCTTTCTGTTCTTATCAAAAACATGGGACTTGCGAATACTCACTGGGCATTGATTTTGCCGTATATTGCTTTTAATCTGGCATTTCCGTTTATGATAATTTCATCCTCTTTTCGGGCTCTGCCTGCTGAACTGGAAGAGGCAGCGGTAATTGATGGAGCAAGTATTTATAAAACTTTTTTTTCAATCATGCTTCCACTGGTAAAACCTGCAATCACTTCAGGAGCTTTATTTGCCACACTGGGAATATGGAATGAGTATATTCTTCCAACGGTTATGATTTCCAGTAATGAGCTGAAAACTTTGCCGGCAGGACTCGCAACCTTTGTGGGACAGCACAGTACCAGCTGGGGAGCTATGGGTGCAGCAATGATGATTGCCAGTATACCTACAATTATTCTGTACCTGTGCTTCAGTGACAAAATTGAAAACTCTCTTACCGTGGGAGGCGCAGTAAAAGGATAATTAATTGATAAAAGGACTTTTTTACCATATGGGACAGGCATTCGATACATGAATGCCTGTAAAGAAAAGGAGAATATATTGTTATGCAGAAATTATACTATCAGTTTCCGGAAACCTGGTTCGGTGATTGTATGCCATTTGGACATGGGGATAAATTCTATTTATATCATCAGAGAGACACCAGAAAACCGGGACCATTTGGAGAGCCGTTTGGCTGGGATTTAGCAACAACCTCTGATTTTGTTCACTATGAAGACTGTGGTGTGGCAATTCCAAGAGGAACTGATGAAGAGCAGGATCAGTTTATTTTCGCAGGAAGTGTTTTTGAAGCAGAAGGACAGTATCATATTTTCTACACCGGTTACAACCGTGATTATCCGGCTCTTGGAAAACCGTCTCAGGTACTGATGCATGCATATAGTGATGATCTGGTTACCTGGCACAAAACTCAGGATGCTCTTACCTTTACACCTCAGGAAGGCTATGATCCAGATGACTGGAGAGATCCATGGGTGATTCGTGACGAGGAAAATGACCAGTACTTACTGGTTCTTGGAACAAGACTGCAGGGACCGAAAACAAGACAGACCGGTAGAACTGTTAAATTTACTTCCAAGGACCTGAAGAACTGGAAATTTGAAGGCGATTTCTGGGCACCGGACCTTTATACCATGCATGAAATGCCAGACCTGTTTAAAATTGGTGACTGGTGGTATCACATTGTAACAGAATACAGTGACAGAAGCAAAATGGTTTACCGCATGAGCAAGAGCCTGAATGGTCCATGGATCGCACCGAAAGATGATGCATTTGATGGCAGAGCTTATTATGCAGGACGTACCTTTGAACTGAATGGACAGAGAATTCTGTTTGGTTGGGTTGCAACGAAAGACAAAGATGATGATGACGAAAACTTTATCTGGGCAGGAACCTTCATGGCGCATGAGGTATACCAGAAAGAGGACGGCACTCTTGGTGTAAGAATTCCGGAAACAGTATGGAATGCTTTTGACAAAGAGGAAAAGAAGGACGATTTTGTAATCGATACACCAACTAAGAGCTCAGAAGTAGTTATTGGAAGAAATACCGGTGACATTTTCAAGTTCGAAGCAGATGTGGAATTCTCTGATGGTACAAGAACATTTGGTGTAAGATTTTATGAGGATGAGGACAAAGCAGAATCTTATCAGTTTGTATTTAATACTACAGAGAACCGTTATGTATTCGAGAAAAAACCGAACTGGCCATGGCCAGCAAATCAGAACATCGGACTGGAAAGACCAATTGATCTGATCCCTGGAAAGAAATATAATATCCGTATGATCGTGGATGATACAATTGCTACCATTTATGTTGATGGTGTGGCATTGAATGCACGTGCATACAAGAGACCAGGAGAAAGCTTATCTTTATTTGCGTCAGAGGGAAGCCTGAAGGTTACAAATTGTAAGGTTACTATAGGTTTAAAGTGATAGTTTACTAGAGTGTGTTTGAAAAATAATTTTTTAGGTATCATAAGACGGGGCTGATCTTATGATACCTTTTTTGTGTGGCGTTAGAGAATTGTTGTGACTCGAATGAAAATTTATACAAAATACACAATTATGAGCGCTATTTAATACATTTTACACACTAAATTACAACAACATCACAAAAAACAAAAATATATATTGTACTTATTGACATACAAGATAAGATGTCATATAATGTATGCATACAAAACGAGACAACATTAAAACAAATGTTAAAAGGAGGTAATTTATGAAACGAAAAGTAATAAGCACGGTAATTGCAGCATGTATGGTAGTGGGGACAATGGCTAGTTTTGGAACGAGCGTAAATGCAGCTACATCAAAATCGGAAGACAGTGGAGAAAAGGTTACATTAAAACTTTTCCATAACTGGATCAATGTAGATGAGGCACCGTATTTTGAAGACATTGCTGAAGAGTTTGAGTCAACACATCCAAATGTGGACATTGTTGTTGAGAATGTTGGAGATCCGGATTATAAGTCTAAACTTAAGGTTATGCTTGGTGCAGATAATGCTCCTGATATTTTCTTTTCATGGAGCGGTGAATTTGCGTATAAGTTTGCAAGAGCGGGAAGTGCGCTGGATCTGATGGAATACTATGAAGCGGATCCCGAGTGGAAAGATAGCTTTATTCAAGCTGCGCTTGAGCCATTTCAGTATGAGGAAGGAATTTATGGAGTACCGGTACGAGTTGACGCAAAGCTGATGATTTATAACAAAGATTTATTTGAAAAATATAATGTAGAGGTGCCGACTACATATGATGAATTCTTAAATGTATGCCAGACATTTAAAGATGTAGGAATAACGCCATTGGCTATGGGAAACAGTGATCCCTGGACAGCTTGCCATTATATTTCCACATTTAACAGTATGTGTGTACCAAGTGATGTACGTGCAGTAGATAATAATTATAAGACTGGTACATTTACAGATGAGGGATATGTGCAGGCATTGAATATGTTAAAAGACTTGAATGATAAAGGGTATTTTACAGAAAATACGAACTCTATAGACTTTGAGGTGGCAAGAAACGATTTCCTTACAGGAAATGCAGCTATGACGTATATGCAGTCTATTGAATTCAGACGATGTGCAGAAAATAATCTTAATGCAGGTGCATTTAAGATTCCATTCCCAGAGGGAGAAGATGGAGATCCGGAACTGGTAACTGGTTCACCAGATGGATTTATGATTTCAAAATCCTGTAAGAATCCGGAAATTGCCATTGAATTTCTGAAGCTTATGACCAGTAAGCCATGGCAGGAGAGGATGATCACACAGTTATCCAGTCCGGCATCTGTACAGGGAATTCATAATGAAGAAAATTCAGATGCATTGACTTTGCAGGCAGTTGACATTTACAGTAAGGCTTCAGGGTTTGCAAATTGGCTTGATGCAGATATTCACAGTAAGATTGCAGATGTTTATGTACCTGGGCTGCAAGAGGTAATTGCAGGAACTGTGACACCAGAGGACTTGATGTTCGAGGTGCAGGAAATTGCAGAAGAAGTGCAGGGTGATTCAGAAGAATAATAGAACTAACTGTCCATGGGAATAGATAATTCTCATGGACAGTAAAAGGAGATTCGGGAATGAGTATCTATAAAAATAAAAAAATCATAGTACTGTTCCTGGCACCGGTCACTATAGGATTGCTTGTTTTTGTGTATTATCCTCTGATACAGACAATTATAGGTAGTTTGTATAAATGGGTATCCTATTCACCGGATAGGAAGTGGGTAGGAATAGCAAATTATTTGGCCATATTTCAGAAAAAAGGATTCTTAAGAATACTGTTCAATAATACTATATATGCAATCCTTTCTGTCGTGTGTCAGGTGGGTTTGGCGATGGTAATGGCAGCTTGCCTGGAAGAAATATTTATGAGAAAGTTTCAGAAATTTTTCAGGACAGTGTTATTTATTCCGTCATTAATTTCTATGTCAGTTATTGGTCTTTTGTGGAAATGTATTTTTAACCCTAATACAGGACCATTGAACCAATTATTGGTACAGGTTTTCCACGTTCAAAATCCACCCAGCTGGCTGGGTGATGCTGGCCTTGCAATTTTCTGTTGTATCTTTATTTCCCAGTGGCAAAATGTTGGATATTGTATGCTGCTTGATCTGATTGGCATCCAGAAGATTCCGCAGGAAATTCATGATGCCGCACTTATAGATGGTGCCAGTTCAGTAAAAAAATTTTGGTACATAACGTTACCTATGAGTAAAGAGTCGATGTTGGTAACTGCACTTATAACAACAATTGGAAGCTATAAGATTTTTACAGAGATACAGATACTGACAGGTGGTGGCCCGGGAAGAGCAACTGAGGTTCTTGCCACTGCAATGTATAGGGCAGCTTTTAATAACGATGAGATGGGTGTGGCAAGTGCGTATGCGGTAGTAATATTTGTGATTACGTTGGTATTATCTTTGATACAAATGAAGCTATCCAGAACAGGAGAGGAGGCAGAACAATGAAATATAATCGATGGTATTCTTCCATTGGTAAAATACTGGTGTTTCTGTTCTTTTGTCTGTTTGCAGTTGCTATTATATTACCACTTGTATGGATGTTGATTTCCAGTGTGAAAAACAATACAGAGTTTTTGTCTTCACCGTGGTCACTTCCAGATAAAATACATTGGGAAAATTATGTATATGCTGTGAAATATGGTGTTGGTCAGTATTTTTTTAATAGTATCATTGTAACAGTTGGAACTGTAATTATGACTGTGCTCTGTTGTTCGCTGGCCTCCTATGTATTAAGCAGGTTTGAGTTTAAAGGGAAAAATCTCATATTTATTATGATTGTGGCAGGAATGATGATTTCACCAGAAGTAAATCTGGTTTCCTTGTTTAAACTTATGCAGAAACTAAAATTGTATAATACGTATCTTGGATTAATTATTTCCTATAGTGTATTTCAGTTTCCGTTTACAGTGCTGCTGTTTCGTTCTTATATGCTGTCTCTTCCAAAATCTGTGGAAGAAGCTGCTATGTTGGATGGTTGTTCTGTAATACAAATGTTTACAAAAATTGTGTTACCAATGAGCAAACCAATATTATTTTCAGGAGCGTTGTTTGCCACAATGCATGCATGGAATGAATATATGTTTGCTACGGTATTTGTAGAAAGTGATAAGTTAAAAACAGTCCCTGTCGGTTTGGTTTCTTTGCAGACTGCTTTAAGAACAGATTATCCTGTTTTGATTGCAGGATTGACAATATCGGCTGCTGTAGTAGTTGTTGTTTTTCTGGTATTTCAAAAACAGTTTGTCAGAGGGCTTGCACAGGGAGGCGTGAAAGGATAAAAAAATGAGAATACTAGGTTTGGGTGATTGTTGTGTGGATTATTATATTCACAAAAAGATGGCGTTTCCAGGAGGAAATGCATTTAATGTAGCGGTGTATGCAGCGGAGAATGGCGCTGAAGCAGGATTTTTAGGAACAGTAGGTGATGATGTCATAGGAGAACATATCCTGAAATGTGCCAGAGAAAAGCATGTAGATATTTCACATTGTCCTGTGAAGCATGGAGTATCCGGACGGGCTGCGGTCAACATTGTTGATGGTGACAGAGTATTTGTTAGTGGTTATTTTGAAGAAAAACATGGTGTTGGAAGTTTGTACCCACCTATGTTGAGCAGTGCGGATCTGAACTATGTAGAATCATTTCAGCTTGTACACAGTTCCTGCTATGCACATGTAGAAAATCAGATTGAAAGAGTACGTGCATTAGGACCGATTATCAGCTTTGATTTTTCATCTGAAGATAAATATCGTACAGATGAATATCTGAAACAAGTAAGCGCTATGGTGGATATGGCACTGTTTTCCTGTGAAGATATGTCGGATGAAGAGTGTATTAGCTTTGCCAAAAAAGTACAAGGGTATGGTGGTGCACATGTGTTGATGACCAGGGGAAAAGGTGGACAGCTGTTGGTAACAAAAGATGGTCTATGCCATAAGGGACAGGCAAAATTAATACAAGCCGTAGATACTATGGGTGCAGGAGATTCTTTCTTTGCAGCATTTTTGGTAACGTTGTTGAAAGAAGGATGGACCAAAGACGGTATCATTACAGAATCTATGATAGAAGTTGCTTTTGCAGCTGCAGCAGATTTTTCAGGACGTAACTGTTTAAGAGAAGGATCTTTTGGTATGGGACTTTCTATTGAAATGTAAATAATGAAATGCAAATAAAAGGAGGAAAAAATGCTTAAGTTTAATGAGGATGCAATCAAAAAAGATGTAGAAGAGACACTTGCACTGCGCAAAGATGTGGAAGTTGCTGTGAAAAAAATTTGCGAGAAAGGTTATGACAATATTTTTCTCGTAGGTATTGGCGGTACATATGCAGTTGCAGAAGAATTAATGTCTTACCTTAAAGGACATTCCAAAATTGAAATATATCTTGAAAATGCAGCGGATCTGACAGCTGAAGGAAATACAAAGCTTGGAGAAAAGTCTGTTATGGTGATCACATCGGCTACAGGAAATACTCCGGAAATGACAGATGCTGTGCGCTATGGCAAGGAAAAAGGAGCCACAATTTTGGGATTTGTGGATGAAAAAGACTCTCCTCTGGCAAAAGAAACTGAAATTTTGTTTTCATGCAAAGGTGGAGCTTATCTGAAGCTACTTGTGATTATGCTGGCGTTTATGAAAGAAAAGGGAGAGTTCGAATTGTATGATCTCTTTTATCAGCAGGCTGAATCATTAGGGGATGCATTAATTAATGTGCAGAAAGAAGCGGATAAAAAAACAGAAGAATTTGCAGAAAAACATGGTGAGGACAGTATGCACTATGTTGTTGGTGGAGGAATGTTAAAAGGTGCAGCTTATAGCTACGCTATGTGCTACATGGAAGAGATGCTGTGGATGCGTACAAAATCTATTTCCTGTGCAGACTTTTTCCATGGTACACTTGAAATTATTGAAAAAGATACGAATGTAACTCTGTTTAAAGGGGAAGATCATGGCAGAGCTCAAGCAGAACGTGTAGAACGTTTCTTACCTAGAATCTGCGATAATATTACAGTATTTGATACAAAAGAATATCATACACCTGGAATAGATGACACATTCAGAGAACTTTTGACACCAATGGTAATGGCTGCTATTTATGCGCGTATTAATGTCCATTTGGAAAATGTAAGAAAACATCCAATGGAAATCAGAAGATATTATCACAAACTGGATTATTGATGTGAAAGATAAAACAATAAAACTGAGGAGGTCATATTATGAAAATTGATTATAAAGCAGTCGTAAAAGAAATTCTGGATTCAAGAAAGGAAAATGGAGGTATTCATGCGATTTACTTCGCTGCCTGCGGTGGTTCTAAAGCAGGATTAACAACGGCTGACTTTTTCTTAAAGTGTGAGTCAGCAACAATAGATAGTCATGTGTATACTGCAAAAGAGTTTGTACTTTGTCCACCTAAGGCTTTTGACGAAAATTGTATTGTAGTTACCTTGTCTGCAAGCGGAACTACACCAGAGGCTGTTGCAGCTGCAAAAGCAGCAAAAGAAAAGGGAGCAGTGTCTATTACAATTGTAGGTAAGAAGGATTCTCCACTTGCAGAGCAGGGAGACTATGTATTCTTTAATGGTGATGAGCCGAAGTATCAGTACTCCACATGTTCTATGGCAGTAGCTCTGCGTTTTGCGGTGGAACTTTTGCAGCAGGCGGAAGGATATGAGCACTATGATGACATGCAGCATGGTTTTGATATACTGGATGATGTGATTAAAAAAGCACGCGAATACGCAGAGCCGGGTGCTATCCGATTTGCAGAAGAACATAAAGATGATAAAGTGCTTCATGTTATGGCCACAGGCGCAAATTATAACGTAGCGTATACAACAACTACATGTATTTTAATGGAGTGCCAGTGGATTCACTCAAATCCAATTCACAGTGGAGAGTTCTTCCATGGACCATTTGAAGTTGTAGATAAGGAAGTTCCATTTCTTGTACTTGTGGGGGTAGGAAGAGAAAGAGAAATGGATGAAAGAGCTGTTGATTTCTTGAAAAAATATGGAAAACGCATCACAGTGTTGGATGGTAAAGAGTTTGGTATTGATATACTCGGCCCAACAGTTGCAGAGTATTTAAGCCCGCTGGTATTTACCGGAGTACTGAGCAGATACAGCCACCGTCTTGCAGATGCTCGTAATCATTCCGTATATGTACGCCGATATATGTGGCATGTTCCTTATTGATTGGGAAAATGGTATAGAACTGGCTTGAAATACGATAGCCTAGATGAAGTTGAAATATCTAACGCTGGTAACTTTTAGAGGAATATACTTAGAAAGCTTGCTGGATCGGAAAAAAGATTATATAATATAAAATAAAAGCGTATATGTTTAGAGACATATACAGATGAATGAGGTGCATTATGAACGAATTAGATCCGCAGAGTATTGTTCCGCTATATAAACAGTTGAAGGACTTGCTTCTTCAGGAAATTAAAGAGGGAATTTATAAAGCAAATCAGAAAATTCCGACAGAATTGGAATTAAGTGAAAAATATCAAATTAGTCGAATGACTGTTCGGAAAGCACTTGCTGAACTGGTGGAAGAGGGCGTTCTGGCGAAAAAACAGGGAAAAGGAACATTTGTGCAGGAAGAAAAGATGACAGAGGATCTTTCAAGCCCAAATAGTTTTACCAATCTCTGTAAACGTAATGGCAAAGTTCCCGGAGGCAAGACGTTAAAATGCACACTTCAGGAGGCAAAAGACAGAGATCGGCAGCAGTTAAAATTAGAAAATGGTGAAATGGTTATTTTGGTAGAGCGTGTGCGAACAGCAGATGATGTACCTGTTATGCTGGAAAAGCTTTATTTTCCAGGACATTTGAAAAATATACTTGTAGAAGATTTGAATAATGCATCTTTGTATCAGATCCTTCTTGAAAAGTATGGACTGCAGTCTGGAAACTCAGTGATGGAAATTAGTGTGTGCGAGGCTACGCCAGAAGAAGCAGCGGAGTTGAAAGTAAAAACAGGGACACCTTGTTTATTGATGGAAGAAATTGTGTATGATCAATATGATAAGCCCTTCCATCGAACCAAGTCAGTGCTGCGAGGTGATAAATTTAAATATATCAGTCCGCGAATGAATGTGGTAAAGCATGTGAACAGTAATTAAACAAAAAGCCGGAAGCCTTGAATGTGGTTTCCGGCTCTTTTAGAATACGTGGAGGCTTGTAATGAAATTAGAGAAAAAGGTTAAAAAAAAATTAGAGGATCTGGGGATTTTTTTACTTTCTGGTTTTCTGATTGGTATTGCAACATATAATTTTGCATCGGCATTTTCTTTTCCTATGGTTGGGTTTACTGGGATAGGGTTGATAGGTTATCATTTATTTGGGATTCCTATAGGTATGACTGTGGTTTGCTTAAATATACCGATGGCTCTTATTTCATGGAAAATACTAGGACGGGAATTTTTGGAAAAGTCTATACTGTGTATTGCAAGTGTTGCTTTTTTTACAGATTATATTGCACCATTGTTTCCAAGATATACTGGAGAAACGCTTCTGGCAGTTTTGTGTACAGCGACTTTATCAGGAATTGGTTATGCTCTAATGTATACAAGAAATGCATCAAGCGGTGGGACTGATTTTATGATTATGCTTGTGCGAAAAAAATTTCCCCATCTTTCTTTAGGTTCATTAACATTGATTCTTGATTCGTCAGTTATTATTTTGGGAGTATGCCTAGTGTCAAAAAGTGCAGACAGTCTTTTGTTTGGAATTTTAATTACTTTCTTAATATCGGTAGTTATAGATAAAGTAATGAATGGATTTTCAGCAGGAAAAATGACGATGATTATTTCGCATTATCCAGAGCAAATTGCTCAGATGATTGCACAAAAAGTAGGAAGAGGGGCAACATTTCTTTGGGCGGAAGGCAGTTATACACATAATCATAAGAAAATAGTGCTTTGTGCTTGTAATAATAAAGAATTGTATATTATTCGAAAAAATGTATTGTTGATAGATCCTGAAGCTTTTGTTGTCATTATGGATTCAAATGAGGTACTGGGGGAGGGGTTTATTGAACCTGGTGTTGTTAATTAAGAATACAGTGTTATTTGGCAATGTTATGTCAGGAAAAGAATAATGTGAAGCTTCCAGAATGAGGAACTCTGAATAAAATGATGGATAATTCAGAAGCGATGTTGGAATATGATTTTAAAAAAGAGCTGTCGCACTAATCAAAGTCTCAGGTTGAACCGCTCCCCGTCAAGTAGACAATTGAAAAAATATAAATTTTTCCTGCCAGCAGAAATTT
This sequence comes from Ruminococcus sp. D54t1_190329_F1, assembly GCF_015551645.1. NCBI lineage: Bacteria > Bacillati > Bacillota > Clostridia > Eubacteriales > Oscillospiraceae > Ruminococcus > Ruminococcus sp. D54t1_190329_F1. The sequence continues at coordinate 14 of NZ_JADNDC010000010.1, read as the reverse complement.
ATCTGCTGGCAGTT
>NZ_JADNDC010000108.1:0-1085 GCF_015551645.1 Ruminococcus sp. D54t1_190329_F1 | reverse complement strand
GCTAAGACAATATCTGGTTTCGTGATCATTGCCCTGGCAATGGCAACTCTCTGCTGCTGTCCGCCCGATAAGGTGTTAGGTAAATTTTTCAACTTATTTTTAATACCCAGAATTTCTACAATCTCTTCAAAATATGCTTCATCAATTTTACTGTTTCCCAAATAAAGGGGTAACAGTATATTGCTTTTTACATTAAGCGTTTGAAGTAGATTATAATTCTGAAATACAAATCCGATATGCTTTCTTCGATACACTGTTAACTCTTCCGATTTCATTTTTGTTATATCTTTTCCATGTATCAGAACTGTTCCCTCTGTCGGATTGTCCAATCCGCCCAGCATATTTAATAATGTTGTCTTACCGCAGCCTGACGGTCCAACAACAGCAATAAACTCGCCTTCTTCAACCGAAAGATTGACCTGATCCAATGCCTTTACGCAAATCTCTCCGGTGCGATAATACTTTTTTAAATCTGATGTTTTAACCAATTCCATGTTTCTCACCTCATGTTTTATTTAATATAATCTATAATCCTTACTGAATTATTACAAGCATAAAACAAATTTAATTCTAAATTAGAAAGTGGTTCTTGCATTAAAGACAAGAACCACTTTCTGTAATTTGTCAATTTTTACCAGATTGTTGTCATATCGGCATCACAATTATTGACACCTTCATGTTTGCAATCGTGATAACAATCACTTGGATCACAATACTGAATTTCGACATCAAATGCAACTTCCTGGATTTTTTTCTCCATTTTTTCCATATAATATTCCTCCAATCTTACCAAATTTCTGTAAAATGTGCATCACAATTGTTAACACCTTCACCGTAACAGTCATGATAGCAATCACTCGGATCGCAATACTGGGTTTCTACGTCGAATCCTAATTCCTGAATTTTCTTTTCTAATTCTTTCATGGTTACGTTCCTCCTTATAACATTGAAGTAAAATGTGTGTTACAGTGTCCAGGTGCTGTTAAACAATCATGAGCGCAATCATCTGGATCACAATACTGAACCTCTACATCAAAAGGCTCTTCCTGCATTCTCTTTTCAAGTTCTAACATATTATCCGCCTC
>NZ_JADNDC010000107.1:0-1204 GCF_015551645.1 Ruminococcus sp. D54t1_190329_F1 | reverse complement strand
CTGTTGTTTAACGCCTGGGCCGCCTTGGTAAAGTTGTGGTATTTTGCCACATAATAAAAGATCTTATAATACTCGAAATTAACGTCCATAATATTTTTTCTTTTTTGGCATGTCATATATTTATTTCAGCCATATCAATTATATCTTTTACTTATTACTACGTCAAGCGTATTATGTACTCGAACAAAAAAGAACGCTGTTGTAGGGCAAAAAGCGGTTTATTGTAATAGGAAAACAGCAGCCCGACCAGTTTTCAAAGGAGGAACAAATGCTTACAGCAGTAACCGGTATTAACTGGGGCGATGAAGGAAAAGGACGTGTGATCGATCTTCTTGCAGAGCAGGCAGATGTGGTTGTCCGCTACCAGGGCGGAAACAATGCAGGTCACACAGTGGTAACCACCCAGGGCAAATTCGTTTTAAATCTTCTCCCCTCTGGTATTTTACATCCAGGTGTGGTGTGCGTCCTCGGGGACGGAATGGTGGTTGACCTGGAACATCTTTCCCAGGAGATCCATGAAATAGAGAAAAAAGGAATCCGGGTAACACCGGATCATTTGAAACTTTCAAAACGTGCTACAGTCTCCATGCCATGGCATAAGGTGCAGGATGAGTTAGAAGAAAACAGACTTGCAAAGACAGGAAGTGCCTTTGGTTCTACCCGCCGTGGAATCGCCTATGCATACAGTGACAAGTACCGTAAAAAAACACTTCGCCTGGGAGATCTCCTTCATTTAAAAGAGGATTCCGTAAAAGCCAGATTAAAAACCATGCTGGAGGCAAAGAACCTGGAGCTTGCAGGCTGTTATCATCAGGAGCCAATGTCCTACCCTGCACTCCTTACCTGGTGTGAGGAACAGGCTGAACTGTTTGGTCCCTATATTGCAGACACCGGGGAATATCTGGAACAGACAGTGTCAGAGGGCAAAAAGGTGGTACTGGAAGCCCAGCTTGGAGCCATGAGGGACATTGATTACGGTATTTTCCCCTATACCTCAAGTTCCTCTACCATTTCTGCCTATGGTCCCATTGGTGCCGGAATCCCTGGAAAATCCCTGGATCACGTGATTGGCGTTTTAAAAGCGTATTCCACCTGTGTTGGTGCAGGTCCTTTTGTGGCAGAACATGCCATGTCCGATGACTGGGAAGAAGCGTTGCGGAAAGCTGGCGGTGAATATGGTGCTGCCACCGGTCGTCCCAGAAGG
>NZ_JADNDC010000106.1:0-1216 GCF_015551645.1 Ruminococcus sp. D54t1_190329_F1 | reverse complement strand
TTCGAGTATTATAAGATCTTTTATTATGTGGCAAAATACCACAACTTTACCAAGGCGGCCCAGGCGTTAAACAACAGCCAGCCTAATATTACCCGGGCCATGAATTGTCTGGAACAACAGCTGAATACCACTTTATTTATCCGTACCAACCGCGGCGTACAGCTCACTCCGGAAGGAGAACGGCTTTATACCCATGTGCTAAGTGCAATGGAGCAGTTTCAGGCAGCAGAAGAGGAGCTGGCAGACAGCTCCGGATTATCCCATGGAAGTGTAGCCATCGGTGCCAGTGAAACTGCCCTCAATATTTTCCTGCTGGATAAATTAAAAAGTTTTCACATGACTTATCCGGGAATCCGGCTGAAGCTTTACAACCATTCCACACCGGAAGCCAGGAACTTTCCCTTCGGGAGGTAAAGAACTATCCGATGATTTCTCTTGGGCGGGAAACTATGACCTATAAATTTTACAACAGCGTATTTTTATCTCATGGCCTGGATCTTTCCCCGGATACGGAAGCTGCCACTGCGGATCAGATCCTGCCTCTGGTAAAATGCAAGCTCGGGCTTGCATTTTTGCCCCAGCCGATGGCTGCACCTTCCCTTTTGAAAAAAGAGATCGTACAGATCCCATTAAAAGATGAAATTCCGGAGCGCCAGATCTGCCTGGTGTATGACAGCCAGCATCCTATGGGGGCTGCGGCAAGAGAATTAAAAAATACAATTCTGTTGATTACATAAAAGAAGCGAAAGAACTTGGTTTATTAAACGCGGCACCTATCCAAACACAAGTCAATTGATGAGTCGGGAACATTTTCCCAGCATTTCTGATACTATTTTAATTCATTTGACACCTTTTCGCTAATTGTATGATAGATTTCCTTTGTCGCTGAATCATTTTCACCATTTACGACCAATATTTTTCCATCTATACTCATGACTACATATGAATGACAGGATGAATGGGTATACCTGATATAATCTCCATAAACATCATTTCTAAAATTTCCCATAGCATATCTAAGATTTCCTAAACCGTTGGTTCTATAATCATTCCGGTTCTGAGATGAATTTTCTTCATATGAGATACTGTCAATCTGCGCATAGTCCACTGTATAATCGCTCCAGCCTTGTGCCTCAATGGTAAAATCTTTATCCTCGAAACGAATCTCAATACTTCCCAAAAACAACGTCCATATACCGAATATAATGGTTAAAAT
>NZ_JADNDC010000105.1:0-1219 GCF_015551645.1 Ruminococcus sp. D54t1_190329_F1 | reverse complement strand
TAGTACATCCATCTAGTTTTTAAAGTGTTGTTGGATATAGCTTTGCCAGTTTAATTCTGGCATCAGCTGTCGTGAACTGCCAGTTTATTTTTACACATTTTGCATTTCGATTCACTGTCCAGCTACGAACCTGTTTTTCAAAACTTTCGAGATCTGGAAATGGTTTTGCAAGTGCCTGACGGCTCATAACCCCTATTTCTATTTCTGCCATATCCAACCAGCTTCCATGTTTTGGCGTGTAATGCCATTCAAAACGTTTGGTTAAACGGTTGGCTTCTTGTGCTGAAAATGCCTTGTACAAAGAAGATGGCGCATGGATATTTAAGTTATCGGTGACCAATATGATTTTTTCCGCTTTTGGATATAATTCATCTGCCGTATAGCGAAGAATTTCAGCAAAATCAATTGCTGTCCGGGTTTGTTTTACAACAGTTTCCCGTTTTCCTGCCAACGGCTCAGATATCATAAAGATATCTGCAACTCCATTCCGGACATAAACAGAATCCAATTTTTCTGGTTCCCCTGGCTTACAGGGAACCCGTTTTTCTATGATTAGCTGTTTATTCGTTTCATCAATACAAACTACCGGTCTGGACGGATCATATGATCTTTGATATACATCCAGAACATCCTCCATTTTTGCTACGAATTCTGCATCAGCCTGGGGGATGCACCATTCTTTTACAAGCCACGGTTTAATTTCGTTTTTTTCATAACGTTACAGACCGTACTATCGGTGATGTAATCAACAACTTCCAGCCGTATCAGCTCCTCCGCGATAGCCTGCATGGTCCAACGGGAAGCCCCTTCCGGAGGTGTCGAACAGGCAATTGCACAAATCCTTGCTTCTACATCACCTGTAACTTTTCGGTGTCGGTTTTTTTGCTCTTTTCTTCCAAGGGCAGATTCCATACCTTCTGTTACAAAACGCTGGGCAATTCCAGCTATTGTACTATGGGAAGCACCATATGCTTCTTTGATACGGTCATACGTCCAGGAACTATTTTCAGGCTTTTGATCCAGCTTTAGTAAGATTTGAGCATGCTTTATACGATAGCCCTTTCCACCCTTTTGGATGAGAGATTTGAGTTCCTGTATTTCTGTATCAGTAAGTGTAACATGATAACGTGGCATTGCGTATCCTCCAGAACTGTTTTTTGAATGGAGTATAGCAAAAAAGCAAGTAACTGTAAACTATTATTACTAGATGGATACTATA
>NZ_JADNDC010000104.1:0-1273 GCF_015551645.1 Ruminococcus sp. D54t1_190329_F1 | reverse complement strand
GAAGTCCGTGAGCCATGCGTCAAGAAAAGCCGCTATTGTTTATACCGTACCCGTACCGTAAACCGACACAGGTGGATGAGGAGAGAATCCTAAGGCCGGCGGAAGAAGCATTGTCAAGGAACTCGGCAAAATGACCCCGTAACTTCGGGAGAAGGGGTGCCACTGAGAAGTGGCCGCAGAGAATAGGCTCAAGCAACTGTTTAGCAAAAACACAGGTCTATGCGAAACCGAAAGGTGAGGTATATGGGCTGACGCCTGCCCGGTGCTGGAAGGTTAAGAGGAGAGGTTAGCGGAAACGCGAAGCTTTGAATTTAAGCCCCAGTAAACGGCGGCCGTAACTATAACGGTCCTAAGGTAGCGAAATTCCTTGTCGGGTAAGTTCCGACCCGCACGAAAGGCGTAATGATTTGAGCGCTGTCTCGACAATGCATCCGGTGAAATTGAAGTACCAGTGAAGATGCTGGTTACCTGCGCCAGGACGGAAAGACCCCATGGAGCTTTACTCCAGTTTGGTACTGGGGTCCGGTATTGCATGTACAGGATAGGTGGGAGGCTAGGAAGCAGCAACGCCAGTTGCTGCGGAGCCGCTGTTGGGATACCACCCTTGCAGTACTGGGCTTCTAACCAGCCGCCGTGAACCGGCGGTGGGACAATGCCAGACGGGGAGTTTGACTGGGGCGGTCGCCTCCGAAAGGGTATCGGAGGCGCCCAAAGGTTCCCTCAGAATGGACGGAAACCATTCGAAGAGTGCAAAGGCAGAAGGGAGCTTGACTGCGACACCGACGGGTGGAGCAGGTACGAAAGTAGGGCTTAGTGATCCGGTGGTATTAAGTGGGAATGCCATCGCTCAACGGATAAAAGCTACCCTGGGGATAACAGGCTTATCACTCCCAAGAGTTCACATCGACGGAGTGGTTTGGCACCTCGATGTCGGCTCATCGCATCCTGGGGCTGTAGTAGGTCCCAAGGGTTGGGCTGTTCGCCCATTAAAGCGGTACGCGAGCTGGGTTCAGAACGTCGTGAGACAGTTCGGTCCCTATCCGGCGTGGGCGTAGGATATCTGAGAGGAGCTGTCCTTAGTACGAGAGGACCGGGATGGACGGACCGCTGGTGTACCGGTTAGACTGCCAAGTCTACGGCCGGGTAGCCAAGTCCGGAAGGGATAAACGCTGAAGGCATCTAAGCGTGAAGCCCCCCTCAAGATGAGATGTCCCATTCGAAAGAAGTAAACCCCCTTGAAGACGACGAGGTAGATAGGGCAGGGGTGGAAGTG
>NZ_JADNDC010000103.1:0-1335 GCF_015551645.1 Ruminococcus sp. D54t1_190329_F1 | reverse complement strand
CTGTTTGGGGATATTCCCCCACTTTCCATGATTGAGGGAGCATTTCTCAAATACTTTGGTATTCCCGTTGCTCTCACTTGGTTCATGTCGCAGAAAACCTTTGACGGAAAGAAGCCGTACAGCTTTTTGAAATCACAGATAACCTATGCCCTGCGACCAAAAATCACTTATGCAGGAAAAGCCGTAAAACTGCATAAGCAGATATTGAATGAAACAATCACGGCAGTAAGGAGTGTGAACTATGTTCCCGATAAAATATATTGACAATAACCTTGTCTGGAACAAGGACAATGAGGTGTTCGCCTACTATGAGCTGATACCATACAACTATTCTTTTCTATCCGCAGAGCAGAAATTTATCGTGCATGACAGTTTCCGACAGCTTATCGCACAGTCCCGTGAGGGTAAAATTCATGCGTTGCAGATTGCCACAGAAAGCTCAATCCGCAGTATGCAGGAACAGTCAAAGAAGCTGGTAACTGGAAAATTAAAGGAAGTTGCCTGCCAGAAGATAGACGAACAGACCGAAGCGTTAGTATCTATGATTGGGGACAATCAAGTGGACTACCGCTTTTTTCTTGGCTTTAAGCTCATGGTTACGGAAGAACAGCTCAATCTGAAGAACATTAAAAAATCGGCGTGGCTGACGTTCACGGAATTTCTCCATGAAGTGAACCACACGCTGATGAATGACTTTGTTTCCATGCCGAATGATGAAATCAACCGTTACATGAAAATGGAAAAATTACTGGAAAATAAAATCTCCCGTCGCTTCAAGGTGCGTCGCTTGGAAATCAATGATTTTGGGTATCTCATGGAACATCTTTACGGCAGGGACGGTATCGCTTATGAAGATTATGAGTACCAGTTACCAAAGAAGAAATTGAAGAAAGAAACGCTGATAAAATACTACGACCTTATCCGTCCGACAAGGTGTGTGATTGAAGAAAGCCAGCGATATTTACGATTGGAACATGAGGACAAGGAAAGCTATGTGTCCTATTTTACCGTCAATGCGATTGTCGGCGAGCTTGATTTTCCGTCGTCTGAAATCTTCTATTTCCAGCAACAGCAATTCACATTCCCCGTTGATACTTCTATGAATGTAGAAATCGTGGAGAACCGAAAAGCACTTACCACAGTAAGAAACAAGAAAAAGGAATTGAAAGACCTTGACAATCACGCTTATCAAGCAGGAAGTGAAACCAGCTCAAATGTGGTAGACGCATTAGACAGCGTGGACGAGCTGGAAACCGATTTAGACCAGAGCAAAGAAAGTATGTATAAGTTAAGCTACGTGATACGGGTGTCTGCACCCGATCTTGACGAGCTGAA
>NZ_JADNDC010000102.1:0-1335 GCF_015551645.1 Ruminococcus sp. D54t1_190329_F1 | reverse complement strand
CTGTTTGGGGATATTCCCCCACTTTCCATGATTGAGGGAGCATTTCTCAAATACTTTGGTATTCCCGTTGCTCTCACATGGTTTATGTCGCAGAAAACCTTTGACGGAAAGAAGCCGTACAGCTTTTTGAAATCACAGATAACCTATGCCCTGCGACCGAAAATCACTTATGCAGGAAAAGCCGTAAAACTGCATAAGCAGACCTTGAATGAAACAATCACGGCAGTAAGGAGTGTGAACTATGTTCCCGATAAAATATATTGACAACAACCTTGTCTGGAACAAGGACAATGAGGTGTTCGCCTATTATGAGCTGATACCGTACAACTATTCTTTCTTATCCGCAGAGCAGAAATTTATCGTGCATGACAGTTTCAGACAGCTCATTGCACAGTCCCGTGAGGGTAAAATTCATGCGTTGCAGATTGCCACAGAAAGCTCCATACGAAGTATGCAGGAGCAGTCAAAGAAACTGGTAACGGGAAAATTAAAGGAAGTTGCCTACCAGAAGATAGACGAACAGACCGAAGCGTTAGTATCTATGATTGGGGACAATCAAGTGGACTACCGCTTTTTTCTTGGCTTTAAGCTCATGGTTACAGAAGAACAGCTTAATCTGAAGAACATGAAAAAATCGGTGTGGCTGACGTTCACGGAATTTCTCCATGAAGTGAACCATACGCTGATGAATGATTTTGTTTCCATGCCGAATGATGAAATCAACCGTTACATGAAAATGGAAAAGTTACTGGAAAATAAAATCTCCCGTCGCTTTAAGGTGCGTCGCTTGGAAATCAATGATTTTGGGTATCTCATGGAACATCTTTACGGCAGGGACGGTATCGCTTATGAAGATTATGAGTACCAGCTACCAAAGAAGAAATTGAAGAAAGAAACGCTGATAAAATACTACGACCTTATCCGTCCGACAAGATGTGTGATTGAAGAAAGCCAGCGGTATTTACGATTGGAACATGAGGATAAGGAAAGCTATGTGTCCTACTTTACCGTCAATGCGATTGTAGGTGAGCTTGATTTTCCGTCAAGTGAAATCTTCTATTTCCAGCAACAGCAATTCACATTCCCCGTTGATACTTCTATGAATGTAGAAATCGTGGAGAACAGAAAGGCTCTTACCACAGTAAGAAATAAGAAAAAGGAATTGAAAGACCTTGACAATCACGCTTATCAAGCAGGAAGTGAAACCAGCTCAAATGTGGTGGACGCTTTAGACAGCGTGGACGAGCTGGAAACGGACTTAGACCAGAGCAAAGAAAGTATGTATAAGTTAAGCTACGTGATACGGGTGTCTGCACCCGATCTTGACGAGCTGAA
>NZ_JADNDC010000100.1:0-1522 GCF_015551645.1 Ruminococcus sp. D54t1_190329_F1 | reverse complement strand
AAGCGTATCTATGATTTGAAGTGCAGTCTGCATGGTGGAATTATCCCCGTGTCTGTACCGCCAGAAGTACCGTTAAGGGAATTTCCTTACAATGCAGTTGTGGAGCTTGTCAATCCCGTAGCCGATACGGTATCAAGAAAAACCTATACGGGTGCAGATGTGGACTGGTATGTAAAGGCAGAGGATATTGTGTTGAAGAATAAAGGCAACCAGAACGCAGGCAGTCCACAGAACCCTACACCGCAGGGACAGCCGAAGAAATAAAAGTGATGTATTTGTCTTAATTTTGATTGACACGAACAATGCGGAGTGATATATTTATCTCATAAAGATACAAAAACATCTTATTTGAAAGGAGAGATAAATATGTCAAAGAAACAAATTAAAAAAATTATTTTTATGGGGGTAGGGTGTGCTTTATTGCTTATTGTTGGTACAATCTACTCCCTATTATACAATGATGGACGCTGGGTCAAAAATATGGATATGTCGGAATATGTATTTTCTTACAAGGATATTCCTATGTTAGTAATTGGAGCTTTAATAGCACTATATGCTATCTATATAGTAATTATCTGCTTTAAAAATGTCTTTTCAAAAAACAGCAGGGAAAAACGATATTCAAGAACAATTTCTCCTTACTGGGGATTTTGTGGAATGTTTGGTTTTCTGGGGTTTGGCGGATTTTGGACATACTATAAATTTGGAGAAATATTTCCTTTTGCTTTTTTCATATTTTTTGGTTTTTTCAGTTTTTTCTTTGAAGGTAAACTTTCTCATATCTTAGAAGATGAGCTTTTTCAAGAAAATAAACGTAAGGCACAATTAGAAGCCTACAAGATAGGTTTTAAACTATTGTTTGTAGTTATCTGGCTTATGGCAATAGGTATGTTTTCCCGTAATGTTGAGTGGTGTGCAATATTTATGCTGATTTCTGTTTCACTTATCTATGCTCTTGTTCTTTTTCTTAGCAACTATTTATTATATCGTTATGAAAAAAGGAAATAAATTATGGAAGCAAAGTTTGTATGTAATTTAAAAAAATATCGTGTAGCACAAGAATTAACACAAGAACAACTCGCTGACATTGTAGGTGTTCGTCGTGAAACTATTATGAGATTAGAAAAAGCACAATATAATCCGTCACTTAAATTGGCAATAGATATTTCAAGAGCTGTAAAAGCTCCGATAGAAGATATATTTATTTTTGAATAAAGACAGTTTAAAGCAGTTAGTCTTAGGATTGACTGCTTTTTTCGTACACAGAAAGGAGAGATTGTTTTATGCGTAAGATTTGGAATAAAGGACACCGTATCAGAGCCAGCGACAAGCACCTTGTCTACCACTTTTCCATAGGAACGCTTCTGTTTGTATTCGTGGCGGTTCTCCTGCTACTGAATATCAAACAGCTCATGCGTGCCGATTGGGAGCATTTCAGCTTGTTTGAGAATGGCTTGACGCTTTCCCCTTACAACTTCATAACCATACTGATATCGACTGGTGTTTGTGCATTGGTCGCTTT